>NZ_JAUBQH010000052.1:0-47090 GCF_036701145.1 Microcoleus sp. Pol17C6 | reverse complement strand
TGGGATTTTAAAATCCCAAAAGCCTTTCGACCCCAATTATTTGACTGCTACCCCTTGACAGGTCAAGACAGTATCTAAAACTTATTCGTTACCATCTTTACGGGCGATTCCCTACGGGATAGCTTCGCTTCACGTACTTACTTCAAACTCTCACAGAACAAGTGCTTGAATTCAAATCTCTCTTAAATCAATCCGAAATTTATCGCACTAATACTGCTAGCAGAAACACCACTGAGAGAAGCTAAAATCTCCCCAGTTTGTGCAAATCGGATTAAAGTTGCACCGCTATCTTGGACAATTGCCAATTGCGAGAAACTCAACCCGTTACCCAATACTAACAAGTCTTTACCGAGTTCAAAATCATCAATTGTATCAATACCGGAATAGCTAGAGAGTAAGAACTTATCATTCCCTACATCCCCTACTAAGGTATCATCCCCCAAATCGCCGCTGAGGAAATCGTTACCCTGACCTCCTAGCAGAATATCATTGCCTTGACCGCCGTAGAGAGTATCGTCGGCTTTTTCACCAATTACGATGTCTTCGCCTCGATTGCCAGAAAGGAAGTCAGTAGCCGCACCACCAGTCAAAGTATCAAAACCCTTTCCGCCGTAGAGAGTATCGTCACCAATTCCACCATCTGTTAAGTCGTTCCCTTGATTGCCATTCATCCAATCGTTGCCATCTAGGCTAAACAGCAAGTCATTTCCTTTTTTACCGCGCAATATATCATCGCTAGTGCTGCCCGTAATGGTATCATCGCCATCTGTGCTTTCGGTAGAATTTTCCCCATCTTTAACGAATTCTATACCGCTGCTGGGGAAAGGTTCTTCGGAGGTAGACGGTGTACTGGAGTCATCAGTATCTACAGTATTGCGGACTGTGGGATTGTTAGCTGTCGCCGACTGAATTTGGGTATTGAGAGATGCACCAGTATTTTCGGAAATCGCCGACTGAATCGTCTTATTTCCGGCTGCGACTTGCAGTAAATCTTGGGCTACTTCTCCTTGTGCAACTTTTTGTATGCGGGCGATTTCTGTGGCGGCATCTGAGGGCGAGGTATTGCTGGAGACGATCGCCTTTATTCGCTGATTTCCCTCTGCAATAATAGAGGCAGCATCCGAAGCAATACTAGATAGTTGCGGTACTTGCAGTTGACTCGTCGCCGACTCAATCATCGCCTGCAATTGCGTTGAATTGCTTAAATCGACAGTGCCAGATTTAATTTGATTGGCAACGGCAGAAATTACGCGATCGGCAATCTCACTTTTCGGGGTATTTGAAGCACCGCTAATTAAATCTGTGACTAAAACAATGGTATTTTGCACCTCAGCGTGTGCTGCATAAACCGCCAAACCGTTCGGGTCGTTTTGAGTAATTGCCTGTAGCGGATCGTAGCTAGTCAAGTCAATTCCTGACGACACTCCCAGTGCAGATTTTACCTGATTTTGGGCCTGATTTTGGTCACTACCTTGCTCGATCAACTCGGTCAATAGGGTAGTTAACGGAGTGACAACAATAGCATCAGGTGTGGCAAAGAGGGGGGTTTGCTGCGGCAAATAAGTAGAAGTATCGATGCCATCGGTAAGGACAATTTTGCCTTCATTTTGTTCGATATCACCACTGTTATTTTTGTCGAACTTGTCAAGAGAGACATCTAAGTTAAAGCTGCCATCGGCGTTAGTAATGGTGAAGGGTTCGTTATCATCTCGGATACCGTTAAAGTTGCCATCAAAGAAAACAGTAGCCCCGGCCATGTAACCGTCAATTGCTCTGCCCCTAGTGCTAGAACTCGGCCCCAAACTAAAGTTAGCTAACTCAAATGTGGCCAAGTTATTATCGTAGACTGTTGTGTAATCAAATCCGCAAGGATAAGGTATACGGAAGCGCTTACCAAATATTTTGAAACTTTTCTCACAGAATTTGACTGAAATTACCTTAGCTTCAGCACCCAAGAAAGCATTAACTTGTCCTGTGACATCAAACAGTACCGAGGGTTGGCTGATGCGCGAAGTGATTTCCGATGTTCGGATTTTTCCGTCGCCGCCTTGTTTGGGCTGGAATTCTCCAATATCTATCAAATCGATGCCGACTTTTCCTTGAATTCCACCTTTGACATAACCCTCGACAATTTTCGCATCTATCCCTGCACCCACCGCAATACTAGCGTCAAGACTGAGTTCGTCAACATCTGGCCCTGTACCGTCAGCATTTTCGCGATCGCTCACATAAAACCCATTCAAAACTTGGTCAGCAGAGTCCGCAGCAAAATTCGAGTTTTTCCACTCATTTAATCCGTAGGTATCGTACCCAAATCCTAGATGAGCTGAAGCACTAAAATTCCCTTCCAGTAAACCCTCGATCGGCCCCCATATCGGAAAATTTTGCTCGATATTAAAGTCAAATCCCAGTTTGGGCATCTGATAGCTGAAGACCGGAACATCCGGTTTACCTATCAGCAATTGAATCGCGGTTTCTGGTTTCGTCAATAGTGGCAAATCAAAGCCATCAATATCTTGTAAAGCATTTAAGAAGTCCTTGATATTGGCGCTTGTTTGGGAGTTAACTTGTTGGTTAGCCGTTTGCTGTACAGCATTTGTTGGAACTGGTAAAGCATTCTGAACATTAGCACTTGGGTCGGCAACATCTATATTACCCAGAGTGTAGGAACCCAAGTCAATTTTATCTGGAGAATTTGCTATTTGGTTTGCCAACTCCACAACTTTATCAACCTTCGCAACCGCCTCTAAAAACCGAGTATCGATATCGCGACCAGAGATTTTTGCTGCCAGTTCTAGTACACTGACTATGCCATCCCCATTTTTATCAAACGGCTCCGCTAGACCTATTTTAGACAGTAATTTGGTGTCAGCATTGAGGAAGTTGATAACTGGTCGAAATGGTTTAATGACATCGGAAATTTTACCGATAATTGGTTTAGCAAAATTATTGACAAATGTTCCCAAGTCTAGTTGCATATTGTTAAATGCAAGTGCGGGCTTTTGCGGCCCGGTGAATTGACCGTTAGCGTAATTTAAAATGGGCCAATCAACTGCTAAGTCGAAGTTATACGAGGGGAATGCAGCATTGCCGTTGATGCTGGTTTTTGCTGTGAGACCGAGATTAGCCTCGCTGCTTAAGCTGGCGTTGAATAACTCTTGAAACTGATAGTTGCCTTGCAGTTCTGGCAAGGTGAGGCGAGATCCATCATTGGGGCCGCCTAGATTGTCTAAGTCATTGAGCTTGACTTCGAGGTTGGCATCGACTTTAGTAGGGTTGTTGGTATCGTTTGCCAGGTCAACTTGGAAAAAACCTAAGTTGCCTTTAGCCTGGAATTGGTCATCTAGGTTCAAGTCAATGTTGGCGGTTAACTTGGTTTTGTCAGTATCTATGTAGCAGCCCAAATCTTTACTAACACCAACTCCTAAGGACAAGTTGTAGTTGTATTTTGATTTGGCTTTTCCATCTACATCTAAGCTTAATGCCGGCACTCCTAAATTTTGCGAGAGATTGAGATCCGGAAACTGATATTGCTTGGCAAGAGTAATTAGCAAGGTACTTTCATCAGCACTGGAATTCTCAGTTAAAGCAACATTGAAGTCAGAGCCCAGTGCAGTGCGGAGGCTACTTTCTAACTGACTCAGACTTTGAGTTCCATAATTTTTAATCGTATCGACTAACTTAGTCTTGAAGTCGCCAATAAAATCTGGGGAAATGTCCTTGAGGGGGCCGACAATCGGCAGGTTAACTGCCTGTAATTGGTCGTCAAGAATTTTCTCAAGTTTATCCAATCCAGCTTCTACGCCGCACCAATTCTTCTGTGTGTCGATGGTACCACCAGGCGTTGGCGGTGTCGGTGTCGGCGGTTCTGGTGTCGGTGTCGGCGGTTCTGGTGTCGGTGTAGGCGTTGGCGGTGTCGGTGTCGGCGGTTCTGGTGTCGGTGTAGGCGTTGGCGGTGTCGGCGTCGGCGGTTCTGGTGTAGGCGTTGGCGGTGTCGGTGTCGGCGGTTCTGGCGTCGGCGTCGGTGTAGTGTCGTTATCCGCGATCGCCACTGTCACCCCTGGAACCACAACCACATTATACTTAGCATCAGTGCTAGTCACACTGTGAGTAAGATTAGCGCTGTGTCCCCCTTCCACAATCCTATCGTCAACAGCCTGCACTGTAACTGTTTGAGCGTCGTTCCAATTATCCGCAGTGAAAGTCACAGGGGCGATCGCCTGAATCTGCTCACCTGTTGTGAGAGTTATAGTTACAGGGGCGATCGGCTGCGACATTAATTCGATCTCATAACTGCCATTCGCACCGCCTTCTGTAGCAGTTGTTTGCGTGGGAGTAATAGAAATACCAGCGGTATCATTGTCTTTATTGGTAATGCTAACATCCGCTACATCTCGGTTGTTATAATTCACATCTGTACTAACAGCAGCAGCCGTGACTATTTTGTAGTCAATATCGCCGTCAGCACTGCTATCCTCAACCCCTGTTACTGTCACCTGCTGCGGTGCACTCCAGTTAGCCGGAGTGAATGTTAAACTATTAGTCGAAACTGTTCCCTCGGCAACATTATCCGTGTTCAAACCGATAGTCACATCAGCAGTCGGCTGAGTATTTAGAACCACAGAAAAGTTAGCCTTGGTGCCCTCTTCCCCAGTAATTAATCCCGCCGTCGGATTAATTGTAATTCCCGGAGTGTCATCGTCACTGTTGGTGACAGTGACATCATCAGGATCGAGGCTATTGTAATTAGCATCGGTACTCACAGCAGCAGCCGTGACAATTTTGTAAGGTTGAGGGCCATCAGCTACCAAATCGTTAACACCACTCACCGTTATTGTTTGCGATTGATTGTAGTTAGCAGGAGTGAAAGTTAAGCTATCAGTCGAAACAGTTCCCTCTGCTGGGTTGGAACTCCTCAAACCGATGGTAACGTTAGCAGTTGGTTGAGAATCGAGTTTGACTGTGAAATCTGCCTTTCCGCCAGCTTCTGTTGTTGATATTGCTTTTGGACTGACAGTGAAACCGGCAGTATCATCATTAGTAATAGTTGTGGTGGCAGTAGCAGTAGTAATTGTCGGTGTAGAATCTAATTTCGAGGGATTGGACAGCGTAACCTCAAGGGTTTCATTGGTTTCGATCGCCGCATCGCCTAAAACATCAAGAGTAATGGTTTTCGATGTCTCGCCCGCTGCAAAATTAATCGTACCAGTCGCAGCAGTTGCACCGGATGTGCCGCCGATGTTTTTGTAGTCGCTACTGTCAGCAGTACCTGCGATCGCATAATCTACTGTGCTTGCCAACTCAGTGCAACCGCTGCGGGTAACAGTAAAAGTGGCAGCAGTTTTGCCTTCATTGCCTTCAGTAACGGTTGCAACACCAGCAGTAATCGCGTAGTCGATCGGATTAAGCAGAATTGTCACCTTGCTAGCACCCGCTCCGATGCGATCGCCTGGTCCTGAAATCACTCTGTTAAATCCGGCGTAAATCTCGGAATTGACTGGCCCCGTAGCATCAACTTGGCCGTTGAGGGCGTAAAGATACGGCGAATTCAAGCTATTTTTTAGCCCATTTTTGTTATCCCACGCCAGTTGTTCGTTGCTGACTTCTAACTCGACACTCGAAGCGTTAGTCACAAAGTTAGGCACATTTCCTTGGGTAAGTTCTCCGCCAGGAGGTGTATTGTAGTCATTCCCGTTAACGCTCATATTGCCGTTAACAATCTGCATCTCGGCATCGCGGCTTTGAGTGCTGCCATCCCCTCCATAGCCGTCGTTTGACCCTGAGTCACCGAGATTTACCGTCCATCCTGACGGGGCTTTGTCGTATTCAACGATGAATTTTGCTTTCTTGATCTTGCCGTCAAAATTAATTTTTGCTACGGCTTCTAACCAACTGTCTGCGTTGGAGTCGGTAGGGGTATTTACTAGAGAAATAAACTGGTTTGACCCACCAGTAATTGTCCCTGTTTTGAGGTCTATTTGATACGGACTCAGGCTTGAAACAGTATCGTTGGCTGGAATAGTTAATGTGGTTTGAGCCGTTGTATCGGCTATGCCACCTGTAATTGTGTCAAAGTTGAGGATTGCGGTTTCATCGTTTTCAGGGAGATTGTCAGCTTTGATAGTAACTGCAACATTCTGGGTGAGTTCCACACCTGTCGCACCTGCGGGGAATGTAATCGATGTAGGGGAAATGGTGTAGTCAGAATTTTCTGTGGCTGTGCTGCTGGGGTCGATCGCAATTGGTACAATAACATCAGCAAAAGGAGTCCCGCCGCTGAGAGTAACGGGAATATTAACTACTGTATCTGTTGTTCCTTCTGTACCGCTGTAAGCAGCCGCACCGAAATTAACTTTATTGCGTGTATTCAGCAGAATTGAGACATCTTTAGAGGTAAAGTTCGGCGTCGCTAAATCCAACTGGCCGTCAGCATTAAAATCTGTCGCAGCGATCGAACGGGGAACATTTCCTACACTAAAATTGATGGCAGTACCAAAACTGCCAGTACCATCCCCCAACAAGACTGAGACATTGTTATCTCCGCCGTTAGACGCGGCTAAATCGGTTTTGCCGTCGCCATTAAAGTCGCCCGCAATTACAGATTCGGGAGATAAGCCGACACTAAAGTTGGTAGCAGTACCAAAATTACCCGTACCATCCCCCAACAAAACTGAAACGTTGTTAGAACCGCTATTCGATGCAGCAAGATCGAGGTTGCCGTCGCCATTAAAGTCGCCTGTAACGACAAAGTGATTCCCCGTCCCCGCACTAAAGTTAACGGGGGCGCTAAAGTACCCCGTACCCTCTCCTAACAAAACTGAGATATTGTTAGTGGCGCTATTGTTCGATGTGACTAAATCGAGTTCGCCATCGCCATTAAAATCGGCTGTGGCAATAGTAAGAGATGCTCCTGCATTAATGCTAACGGGATCGCTAAAGCTACTGGTACCGTCTCCCAAAAGAATTGAAAGGTTGTTGCCATTCAAAGGGGCTGTGGCTAAATCTAACCTGCTATCTCCATTAAAGTCGCCCGCAGCGATCGATCGAGGATTTATCCCTGAACCGAAGTTGGTAGGATTGCCAAAAGTGCCAGTACCTGTCCCCAGCCGGATGGAAACGAAATCGCCGTTAGCGCCACTAATAGGATTGGCTACAGCTAAATCGAGGTTGCCGTCTCCATTAAAGTCGCGCACTGCAATGGAATTAGGAACCTCGTTGCCGGGATTAAATAAGTTAGTAGCAGTACCAAAGCTGCCCGTACCTGTTCCCAACAATATGGAAATATCTCTAGAACCCAAGTTTGCCACGGCTAAGTCGGGGAAACCGTCGCCGTTAAAGTCGCCCGTATTAATAGAAAAAGGAGTTGCCGTCGGCGAAAAGCCCGCACTAAAGTTAGTAGCCGTACTGAAGCTGGAGAGAACGTGGCTGTAAGCCGCCAGCACTTCTGGCCGAAATGCTAAAGGTGTTGCTATTTTCCCTGATGTTACTTCTAGGAACCAGTCGCCGCCTTTTGCTGCACTTCCGGTGAGGTTTTGCGAAGCAGCAACCGACGCGCCGGTTAACTCACTCAGGCGTTTTATAAATGCTTTACCTGTCTCGCCTGCTGCTACGTTGCACCCATACAAAAGAATGTGAGGTCGATTGTTGGGGATTGAGTCGGTTCGTGGGGAAAACCACTGCTGTAGATCGTGCCGATCGCACTCTATATCATCTAAACTAAAGCGAACGTCGCCGAGTTGGAAGCTGCCGGGAGCACCGTGAGAAACAATGTGAATGCTGTCAATATTGGTACGAAGAGCTAAAATTTGAGTAATTTGGTCGATCGCATCCCGGTTCCCATCCAAAACAACTACTTCCGTACCCGGTGTTACTCCGGCAATCAAACTTTGATAATCTTCAACTTGAGTGTCGATAAAGGCGATCGACCTTACTGAAACTGGAATATTTAAATTTGGCATAATCCACCTGACTGCGGTTTCAAAAAAATACAAAAATTCCGCTATTTCGTGACTGGCGTCCGAAACCATCTATCAATTTTTATTTATACAGACACACCCGTTCTCCGTAAAAACCCGGTGAGCGATCATCTTTCGTCCTCAAACTAACAGTTTTTTTACGGAATATATGTAAATTTTTCTTAAAAAATACCTGATTAATTAAAAGTTTGATAAATATACGGAAAATACTTAAGTATTATTACTGTAAAAAATGAGAGGTTGATTTACCACAAATATTTATGAAACGTAAGTGCAATTGTACAGAAATTTCAAACTCAGCAATTTTGATACATACTTTAGGGTGCGTCAGCAATTAGTCGTGCAGAAAATACGGTCTTCTAACGCACCTACTAAACTTTTGACTACCGCAAACCCCCATCTATCCCCGCTAAAATCTTCTCGGCTTGCCCGCACAAAGCAGCGTGACAGAAACCGTTACTCGCCAACAATCCCCCCCACTGACTCACATCTCCCCGGTTATATTGCAAAGTAGAACCGTCAAAACGAGTAAATTGACCGCCCGCTTCAGTCAAAATTAATTCCGGTGCCGCTAAATCCCAATCTTTCGGTGCAGACTTTCCCGAAAGAGCAATATAAACATCAGCCTTTTGTTCGACAATTGTCGCAATTTTACAGCCGATACTACCGATAGCTATTTGATTTTGACAAGGCAGTTTTTGTAACAATTGATTAAAGCGATCGTCCCGGTGACTGCGGCTAGTTACTATAGATAAATCTGCCACTATATTTCGCGCCGAAACCTGCAATTTGACCGCAGAACCGTCCCGAGTTTCCATAAAAGCGCCAGCATTTTGTACCGCGTAATAAATCTTTTGCTGTTGGGGCCAAGCCACAACGGCCAATACCGGTCTTCCCTCGAATGCTAAAGCAATGTGAACGGCAAATTCACCTGTCCTGTCAATAAAATCTCGCGTTCCATCCAAAGGGTCAATAATCCAAACCCAACTTTGGGGTAAGGGAACTTTGCCATAAGTTTCTAAATAAGATTTGTAAGTTTCTTCGCTGAGATAGCCAAATTCTGCATTCCCTAAAGCCGACTGCAATTCGTCGAGAATGTAAGAATTGACTGCGACATCGGCGGCGGTGACGGGGCCATCTTTTTTTTCTTGGATGTCGAGGTTCGGAGTGTTGGAATCCTGGCGATAATAGGATTGTAGGATATCTGATGCACTCCAGGCGATCGATCGGGCAATTTCGCTGATTTCTTCGAGAGTTTTCATGAATTTCTTTTTTGTGAACCGCAGATGAACGCCGATTAACGCAGATTTCTGTAGGGGCGGTGCCCCCGTGCCCGCCCCGGGAAACCATAGATTAGCAACTACCAATTAATATGAGGATATTTCCATTCATAATAATTAGGAAACACAAAATTAGTAAACGAAACCGAAATACTAACCTCCAATGATTTTACATGATGCCACCAACCGACAGGAATAAAGATAGCCTCTCCCGGTTCCAAAATCACTTCAATAATTTTCGCATCTCTGTAAAGCGGGTATTTGTCATAATCAGGATTTTCGCCGTCCACCTTGCTGAAAACTCCGACGTGATTGTAAAGCAGAGGTGTTTGTTGTGGAGAAATCAATTTAATTAGTTTGCGGCCAGAAACTTGAGCCAAAATTAAATTAACTGGATCATGGTGCAGCGGTGTAATCGTGCCTTTTGGGCCGAACCAAAAGAAAACTCTGCCTTTTGTGTCCGTTGGATTTAGGTATTCTGGGAAAATTTCAATGTCGTCGAATAGGGGTTTAAATTCCTCTCTTTCCAGAGTTTTGTTGTTAGCAACCATGTAGTAGTCGTTGCTAGGCCCGCCCTTGACCACCATCTCTACATATTTGCGGAACAAGACAATTTTTTTGTGATTTTCTATCTTAATTTCGTAATTCGGGTCGGAATTTCGGTTGGCTTGAATTTGTACCTCTGTATCGCCGTATTTTTGCTGCAAATACTCTGGCGTCCACAACTGCAATGCTTTCCAGTTGTGCATAATGTTGGTAATAATTACAGGAGTATTTTTGGCGTAGTAATTTTCGAGAAAATACTCTCTAGAAAGGCTGCTTTTGCGTTCGATTGTGCCAAACTTGGAAGACAATGCAGCTAATTGATTGCTAATCCTGAGATGCGATTCTAATTTCTGCAATAACTGCACGTACTGACTACCTGCTTGAAAGTAGGGATGAGAGGATATTTCCCTAACTTCTGCCGTGGCTGTTTCCGCATCTATGCCCGTACTTATTAGGGCTTGAATGATTTCTGCGTCTGGTTGATTTAATAATTTGTTTGCCGCCACCCACTGTTTCATATTGTCGGGGACTTCTTGTTTGCTTGGGGTGAGTAGATTGGGCAAGTTTTGTGTCAGCCATTCTAGGTTAACTTGCTGTTGTTCTGTGAGGGTAATCCGCAAAGGGGGAAGGGTGATAGTTAGGGGTTGGGGGTCAGACATGATTCGGGTATGTTGTTTTGGGAGTGTTTTGTGTGACTTAAACTTGTCTTACTAATATAGCAATTTTGTTAACGAACCGCGAAGGCGCTAAGGGCGCGAAGGAAGAGAAGAGGTAAGTTCACAAATTTTGTCGAACTTGCTGTCAGGATTTTAACTCAACAAGTGCTGCCAGTTCAATTTTTCTAGCTTTGAGCGGTTTTAACCGGATAGTTTGGTTAATTTTTATTTAAAATTAACCCTTATTCATCCAGGCGCGGGTTCCGAAGTTTTTGCAGGAATGGGAAGCGATTTTAGCCGCTGCAGTGAGAGTATCGGTAAAGTTGTTTTGCAAAATGTAGTGACAGAAAGCCCCGTGAAAGATGTCGCCCGCGCCTAAAGTATCTGTGGCTTGAATTTGAGGTACTTCTACAGTGCCATAACTGCCATTGCTGAGGTATAAAATTGATTTTTCGCCACGAGTGATGGCAATATGGGAAATTCCGGCTGCTGACAGGTAAGCAAAGACTTGTTCTGAATTGTCGCAGTTGGGCGGATGAAAGTTATCGGAACATACCGCCCATTCTATAAAAGGCAATATTTCCTCTAATCCGGGTTTCCAACTGCCGCCGTCGAGGACAATGGGAATGTTTTTTGACTTGGCAAGTTGAGCAATTTCTTGGCTGGCTGCGATTTGATGTCCGTCCAGCAGTACAATACTAACGGTTACTAAAATATCCTGGTTAATTACTTGGCGGTCAACTTGCGATTTCGTAGCATTGATGGAAATTACCGATCGATCGCCCGTTGCTTCAGTTACAATAATCGAGGACACTGGCGGCGAGTGCGATCGCCCTGGCTCCAAATCAATTATCCTGACATTATACTCCGCTAAGTCTGCACGAATTAATTGAGCGATCGCGTGAGTGCCCAAAACCCCAGCCCATATCGCCGCATTCCCCAAATAGCTAAAAGTGACCGCAGCATTCGCCGCTGGCCCGCCCGCAGCAATGGTACAATCAGAAGCAACAACTTTCTGATTTTCACCCGGAGGCTTCTCGGCCAAATAAACTAAATCTAAAGTCGCCAATCCCAAAAACAATCCCGTTTTCATAAGTTCTTAAATATGTGGCATGGGCGTCCCGCCCGTGCTTTATCTGCGGTTAAAATAAAAAATATCCAAATGCAGCCAAATCCCAATACAGGAACACTTTACATCGTCGGAACCCCGATCGGCAACCTGGAAGACATGACCTTTCGCGCCATCCGAATCTTGCAAACAGTAGACTTCATCGCCGCCGAAGATACCCGCCATACAGGCAAACTCTTGCACCATTTTCAAATCAAAACGCCCCAAATCAGCTATCACGAACACAACCAACAACAGCGACTTCCCGAACTCATCGACAAACTGCATTTAGGCAAAGATATCGCCCTCGTCACAGATGCCGGAATGCCTGGGATTTCTGACCCCGGTTCCGAGTTGGTCAAAGCTTGCGCGGATGCTAATATTAACATTATTCCGATTCCCGGCCCGACCGCCTGCATTGTTGGCATAACTGCATCAGGATTACCCACAGAGAGATTTGTATTTGAAGGTTTCTTACCCGTGAAAGGTCAAGAACGCCAACAGAGTTTAGAAGCTTTGCAAATAGAATCTCGCACTATAATATTATACGAATCTCCCCACCGATTGCGACAAACTTTACAAGATTTAGCAAATATTTTAGGAAGCGACAGACCGATTGTGCTGGCGAGAGAGTTAACTAAAATGCACGAAGAGTTTTGGCGTGGTAGTATAGAAAGTGCGATCGATCTTTACACCAATCGCGAACCCCAGGGAGAATTTACCCTCGTAATTGCCGGCATCCAAACAGCCGCACCAATCTTTTCCGAAGACGCCATCAAAGCAGAATTGCAAACATTAATTGCAGAAGGCATAAGTCGTTCCCAAGCCAGCCGCCAGCTAGCGCAACAAACATCCCTCCCCCGCCGCCAAATCTACCAACTCGCCCTGACACTAGACGACAGTTAATGATTATAATAGAAGGAATGCACGCCACCGATTTTGACACGCATACACGGATTAATTATTGACCACAAGTCAGTAGTCAGAAAGAAGACCGAAGTTGAAGTAATACTTACAATCATACTATAAAAACCTATGGCACGCGGCAACTACGAGCGACACAAACCATATTTACGCAACCCCCACATCAACAAACCAATCGCCGAGATTTATGCAGACTTAGACGCCTTTACCTGGGAGATATTTGAGGATCAACCCCACCGCTTCGAGACCGTCAGTTTTTACGTCTTGCTTCCCCCATTGATGTACGAAGGAAAATTCATCAAAGGAATTTACTTCAGCGAAGCAGTCGAACTAATCAACAAACTATTTCCCGGATTATCATCAGTCTTTCATTCCTTTACCTATGCCCCCTGGATTGGATATTCCTGGGCACCCATAGCCGATGCTTACTCCAGCTTGTACAAAAACCCGCAACGGGATAAATGGTTTCGCGAAACGTATCCTGAGCGCGCGCACAAACCAACTATACCCTTACAAGACTGCGACTTCATCAACGAATACTGGATTTCCCCCAGGAATGTCCCTGAAAAAGACATCGATTTACTCGCCGTCGCCCGAATTTCCGAAGAAAAGAACTTGCCAACAATTGCCAAAGCCTTAAAAGTTTACCGCCAAAAATACCCGCAAAAACCGATAAAATTAACAGTTATCACCGGACACGACTTTGATCCTAGCAACCTGAACACTCTCGACGAATGCGCCTTAAACGAATGGCGACAAATCGAGACAATTTTAACCAATCCCAAGGACTACATTAGCTTAGTACCGAGAGTAGACTACTACAGCGAAATGCCCCTGTATTATTCGCGAGCAAAAGCATTTGTACTCGGTTCTCTCCTCGAAGGAAAAAACCGAGCCATCATGGAAGCCATGAGTTGCAACGTACCAGTAATTTGTTTCCAAGAATTCAATCAATACGCCAGAGGAGACTCGCCCGTTTTCCCCGAAGGTGCAGGGCTTTATGCTAAATTCAACCCAGAATCTCTCGCCGATACTATATATACAGTATTGGAAAATCGGACAGAATTCAGACCACGATATCAGTATTTAAAGCATTCCGGGCGCAAGAACTTTTTCAATACTTGTATAGACAGTTTTCCTTACTATCAGCACAACATTCCCGACTACAAGCCCGGAGATGCGATTAACAATTTGTGGCTAGATTTAGCAGTTCAGCAAAATTATCAAGTCAGCTTGAATAGCTTTTTGTACGGAGGTTCACCCATTTCTCACCTGCGCGGAATAAATGCGATTCAGCAGAACCTCGGCGAGTTAACAAAATTCAAATAACATATCAAAATAGCCTGAGTCAACGCACCCTAAGATTTTGCTTGTGCCAGAGATTTATTTTTTACGTCAGACGTAAATTCCCATTCTAAGCCTAGTAAATTCAACAGGAGTGGACATTCAGTTTCATTGGAATGCTTGCCCAAACTATAATTGTGATATTTTTAATTATTTATTTGGGCAAAGTCTTTTTTATTTGTCTTAGCTGTGATTTCTAATTCAGAACCGAATAAACTTAACTGAGTCGAAGAATCAGCTTGATTTTTTCTTTTCCTCAAACCTGGTTTTTCAGATTCTTTAATATCTTGATGTATCTTGCTTGCTAGTACCCGAGCTAACTTAACAGGTACTGCATTGCCGACCATTTTGTATCCGTCAGCAATATACTTGTACTTAAAAATAAACTCATCCGGGAAAGTCTGAACTCTCGCACACTCTCGCACAGAAAGGCGACGGTAAGGCAGAGGCGAGTTGCGGTCAAAAATGCGCTTATCTTTGCCAACCAAAATCATTTTGTTAGCTTGAGGGTGCAGAGGTGCGTGTCTGCCGCTTGCCTGAATTGTAAACGAAGGTTCACCCCAGCTTCTAACTCGATTTCGCGACATATAAATGCTCGAAAATCCCAAATCTGCACATTCGTGATTCGGGACAGAATCGTGATAATTATCTAATTTACCCTTAACTGACATTGGGGCGATCTCCTGCAAATCAAAAATCGCATCTTTCAGGGTTAAAACATCGGTTCCAGGTTCAGGAAACTCAAAACCTAAACCCAGATTCTCCCGATAACCAACAACAATCACCCTTTGCCTATCTTGCGGCACACCAAAATTTTTGGCATTCAGCAACTTGAACGAAACCCGATATCCAATTTCCTCAAACTGCGATAATATATAAGTGAAAGCATCCTTGTTTCTGGGGGCTAAGATGCCCCTAACATTCTCAGCCAAGAAAAACAAAGGCTGCTTGTCCCGCACAATTCTGATATACTCCCAGAAAAGTTGACCCCGACTGTCATCAATTCCCCGTTTCGCGCCCGCCGCACTCCAACTTTGACAAGGAGGCCCGCCGATAATCCCAATACACTTGGAAATTTCATCAGAAGGGATTTTTCTGATATCTCTTTTATCTAAAATAGTGTCAGGATGGTTGAACTCGTAGGTACCCCAAATAGTGCGATCGCACTCATTCGCCCAAACAATATTAAATCCCGCCTGTCGAAAGCCCAAATCCAACCCACCACATCCTGCAAACAGAGATATGATATTCATAATGCCTTTGCCTTTAGTGTTAGATTTTGTAAGTAATAATTTTAGCAGGTATGAGGTTGTCAGCATTATCGGGACATTTAATCGACTGAGTATTAATATTAAATCCGGGAACTGAGATGGATTCGATCTTTGTTCTGCTGTCAAGTGGAAAAGACAAATATTTACTTTCCTTCAGTATGGCGATTATCTGAAAATTTTTCTTAGGGTCATATCCTGTATTTACATAATCAAAAACAGTGGAAGGATTATTTATGAGCCACATTGGTCTAATTCTTAAGGATGTTATACTTAACGGGTCTAGTTTATTTACTCTACCTAACTCTTCGGTTTCACTAAATTCGACATCGGAAATTGCATTAATTCCACTGGCTATCTGCTCTTTAATCCCTTCATAATATTCTTGGCTAGCAGCATAGCAATCACCATAAATAAGCCATAGGGTTTTCAAATATTCTTTACTTATGACTCCAATTGCATAAATAATATCCTTTTCTGTCCATGTTTCACACTCACGACAAACTAATGTAATTTGTGGATTGTCAGAAAATAATTTTGATTTGGGATAGGAACTATTTAATTGAATCGAACCCTTGGGAGTTTGTATTTTATAGACTTCTATGGCATCGCCATTTCTGATCATTAAATTTGGAGGATTACTCTGATTGGTACGAATCCAAGAAAATACTTCATCGTACTTTTCATGTTTGCTGGGTTCCGGTTCATTTATAGCATTGGCAAAAGCATCCTTGACAAAAGACTCGAATGCTGTAGAACTGGGTAAGTCAGGTATAGGGTGATTAATAATTGTAGCGATCGCTTCCAGTATATTCGTCATTGGCTATAAAAAATAGAGAACGCAATTAAACCAGAGCTAATCATAGCAGAGATCCTCAATGAATGCAAACTCCATCCTCAAATCTTACCAACACTTTGGCGTCCACCTCGGTCTAGAAAGTATTCACCAACTTCTAAAAAAACTAGACAACCCCCACAAACAAGTACCCATTATCCACGTTGCCGGCACCAATGGCAAAGGTTCCGTTTGCGCTTATCTCTCTTCCGTACTAACAGAAGCAGGCTATCGAGTTGCACGCTACACATCCCCGCACCTAATAGATTGGACAGAAAGAATTTGCATCAACCAAAAACCGATTTCCCCAACAGAATTGCAGCAGTGTCTAGAACGAGTTGTCGCCGCCACCGAAAACAACACCGAAACTCCCACTCAATTTGAAATAATCACCGCCGCAGCTTGGCTGTATTTCGCTGAACAAAAAACAGACATCGCAGTCATAGAAACTGGATTAGGAGGAAGGTTAGACGCGACTAACGTTTGCGAAACACCTCTCGCTAGCGTCATCACTTCTATCAGTCTCGAACACTGGCAAATACTCGGCCCCACCGTCGCTGATATTGCTGGGGAAAAAGCGGGAATTCTTAAATCAAAATGTCCGGCAGTTATCGGAGAATTGCCAGAATCAGCTAGAATAGTAGTAGAAAAACGCATTCAAGAATTAGACTGTCCGGCAACTTGGGTAAAACCAGCAATAGATTTAGGACAAGGATTCACAGAATATCAGTTAAATCAAAATGCGGTTAAAATAAAATATCAATTGCCGCTGCTGGGAAAAATTCAATTAATGAATTCAGCAATTGCGATCGCAACTTTGCAAACTCTCCAAAACCAAGGATGGCAAATTTCCCCAACCGCCATCGAAAACGGTATCGCTAAAACCCAATGGCCCGGAAGACTTCAGCAGACAACTTGGAAAAACCGCAATATATTAATTGACGGCGCGCATAACCCCGCCGCAGCGATCGCCCTGCGTGAATATGTCGATCGCCTGAACAATCACGCGTCACCGATTAACTGGGTAATCGGCATTCTGGCGACTAAAGACTGCGATGATATTTTGAAAGCATTACTCAAAAAGGGCGATCGACTTTACCTAGTACCCGTACCCGATCAAAACTCATCATCCCCTGCAGAATTAGCCGCCCTAGCTCAAATTATCTGCCCCGAATTAACTCTCTGTCAAGCCTTCCCCGACTTAAAAACAGCTTTAGATGCTGCTGTTACAGGCGACAACCTAACAATCCTTTGCGGTTCGCTTTATCTCGTCGGCTATTATCTGCAACAACAATCCCAAGCTTAAACCCATCAGAATTGTGTTTCTTCCTCAGTAAAGATAGGAGGCCACAATTCCGAAACGGGCAATTCCCAACCGGGAAAAAGTTCTGCTACTGTTAAGATATCGCCATTTCCTAAAACAGTCGGTTCACCTGTAGAGCGATAAATAGTCACTGTTTCTTCATCAGGATCGATCAGAATTCCGACGATCGCACC
The DNA here is from genome assembly GCF_036701145.1 of Microcoleus sp. Pol17C6. Taxonomy (NCBI): domain Bacteria; kingdom Bacillati; phylum Cyanobacteriota; class Cyanophyceae; order Oscillatoriales; family Microcoleaceae; genus Microcoleus; species Microcoleus sp. Pol17C6. The sequence goes on along the minus strand of NZ_JAUBQH010000052.1, from coordinate 29,656 downwards.
CAGCTCTATAAACTTCAAAACCTTGGTTTCTATAAGCTTAATGCGATCGCTCTGAGATTTAATCTCAACCACCAAATCGGGGACAAGTTCTCCAAAATAACGGGGACTTTGGCGCAAGCGGGCGGCGCGCACAAAAGAAACATCCGGTGCTTTGACATTCGTATCCGGCATGATGAAACCGCCTGCGGAGTCAAAGACTCTCCCCAAGCGGCGGGGATAAACCCAGTTACCCAGCAAGCGAATCAAAATACTGCTGATTTCACTGGATACGATGTCTGATGGCCCCACAATTGAAAGTCTCCCGTCTTCTAGTTCAATTTTGTAATCTAAACCCGCTTCGGAAAAAAGGGTTTGAACTTGGTTTAAATCTTTGAGTGTCATCGCTGGCATAAGAATTTTATCCTATTCTGAGCTGAGCTTTGATTTTAACACGAGTTAAATTTCTGAATATTTGAGGAATTCAGGCTATATTCCTACAAATATTCAATCAAGCTGAATTGAGAAAGGCGATCGCACGGGATAAATAAACTCGGTTTCTGGGATGAGCAAGCCTTCTTATCAACAAACATTTACTTTTAAAATATTGGAGATTGTCTTATCCAGAGTTCTCCTCCGACTCCGCCTTGTGAAGAGGCGATAATTTCATCATTCGATAATAACTTAAAAGCTTATATGCTGATATATATGGCGGCACAGCTTGCTATTATTTAATAATATGTCAATTTGCAGAAAAAAGCAAGGGGCTAGAGCAAATAAAATCCCGCCCCTGCTGCAATTCAAAACTACCTTTGATCCCAAGCCTTAGCCGCATCAGCCACAGCTTGGTCTACCGACTTCTCATCCAACATTGCCGCCTGCAAATTGTCATAAATCGCCTTTTGCAGCTTCTTAACATCCTTGAGAGGCGGAATCAATAGCTCGGCGGAACTCAACCCAGAAGCACTAACAACCCGAGCGCGATCGGCAGCAGGAGCATCAGCAGCAACTGTCTTAAAATAATCGTCCTGCAAAGCCTCAACCGTAGAAGGCAAAACATTAGCAGCCTTAGCAAAAGCCAACTGATTTTGAGAATTAGTGACATACAGAGCAAACTTGACAGCATCATCAGGGCGCTTGCTGTCGCGGGGCACAACCAAATTCATCACCGCCACAGTCTTCTTGCCTGTTTCCCCCGTAATTTGAGGCGCAGCAGCCGAAACAGCACCAATACTAGGAGCATTCTCAGAAATCGCCTTCAAAAACTGAGGCCCGGAAGCCAACAAAGAAGTTTCCCCAGCTTGATAAAGCTCGATCGCCCTGCGGTGTCCCTGCACCAAAACATCCTGCGGCAAAAGTCCGTTTTTGTACAAATCTACCCAATACTGAAAAACAGCTTTGCCCTTAGCAGTATTAAAAGCCGCCTTGCCTTTAGCGTCAACCAAAGGCACACCCATCTGCACGAAAGATTGCAAAACCTCCGCCGAATCTTCCGGCACAAAAGTCACAAAAAAAGCAAACTTACCAGTCTTTTCCTTCACCTGCTTGGCAACAGTTGCCAACTCGGCATAAGTAGCAGGAGGCTTAGCAATTCCAGCCTTCTTCAACAACTCCGTATTGTAAATAGTTACCCCAGTCGTGAGATACCAAGGAATGCCAAAACTCTTGCCGTCGAGTACGCCAGCTTTCCAGATATTTGGCAGATAGGTCGATCGAACTTGCTGCGGAATCCGAGAATCCAAATCCAGCCAAGCATTGCGTCCCGCCAACAGCGAAGCAAAATCGGGATTTAGGTTAACCACATCCGGCGCAGTTTTAGCCGAAACAGCCCCCAAAATCTTGCTTTCCATCGCCGACCAAGGAACGTCCACCCAGCGCACCTTCACCCCCGGATTTTCCGCTTCAAAACCGGCGATCGTCTTGTTGAAATACTCAGTAAACTGAGGTTGAAGCTGCATAGTCCAGAACTCGATTTCCTGCGTATTATTTGCCTGGGAATTAACAGCAGGCTTGCCGCAACTCACCACCGCAGCCAGCAGCAGCCCCACCAGTCCAAAAACAGCAAACAGTTGCCAAGATTTACGTTTCATAGAATAAAATTTGAGAGTTATCGGAACCGTCAGACAAAAAAGCGTGAAGCGAAGCTATCCCTTTCCCCGCAGGGGTTCCCGTTCCCCGTAGGGGTTCCCGTAGGGTAGGGTAGGGAATCGCCCGAATCAAGCGCATCGAGTCAGTAACAGAGTTTTGTACCTGGGCCCAGGAGCGAGATAGTCTGTTTTTGTGCAGAATCGGCAGGTTTTCGGTCGATAGAGCTGGAATTTATTGACATTCGCAGCAGAATAGCTATTGTCAAGTAAATTGGATAGCATAAAATCGGAACTAGCGATCGCGCAACACAGACAGAGCTGCGCAGCTACGGCGGGATACCGAGATTACAGCACTCTCTCGGCAGTTGGAAACCAACCCTCCAACACCGGGCGCGCTTAATCAGGCTGGCCAACTACAAAAGAAAAAAATAGCAATTACCGGCGACCCAATCACATGGTTAACTTTTTCAAAGGTCTACTTTCCCAACGCCAGCCAGGAATCGGGATCGAAATAGCCCCAGACCGCATCAACATCATTCAGCTCGAAAAGAAAGCTCAGACATTAAAATTAGCCACCCTAGCCTCAATAGAAGTTCCCGAAGACATAGTACAAGAAGGACAAATAGTCGATCCGCCGGGGATGGCAGAACTCATACGCGCCGTCCTCGCCGAAAACAAAATCAAAGCCAAGCGAGTAGCCACAGCCATTCCCGGCCGCGAAGCCGTCATCCGCCTCATCCCTGTTCCCGCAGAGCTCAACGAAGAAGAACTGCGAGATTACATGAACGCAGAAGCAGGACTGTACTTGCCGTTTCCCAGAGAAGACGCCGACGTAGACTATCAAAAAATAGGCCTATTTGTAGATGACGACGGAGTAGAAAAAGTGCAAGTCGTGTTAGTAGCCACCCGCAGAGAAGTTACCGACACATACATCGAAACTTTCAAAGAAGCCGGACTGATTATAGACGTACTAGAAGTAACCAGCTTTGCCCTAATCCGCACTCTCAAAGACCAACTGCAACAATTTTCGTCCCAAGAAGCCGCAGTTCTCACCGCAATAGAATTTGACAGCACCGAGTTAGCTATAGTAGTGGACGGTATACCTCAGTTCAACCGTACCATCCCGATCGGCACCTACCAAATCCAGACCGCCCTCAACCAAGCCATGAACCTGCCGCCAACCAGAGACACCAGCGAACTGCAAGGCATGACCCTGCCTGTCACAGATACAATGGGCGCATCGGGAGACGCCAATCCCGGCACAAATGCGATGATTAAAGTATTGGGAGAACTAGCAGACGAACTGCGCCGCTCAGTAGACTTTTACCTCAACCAGAGCGAAGAACTCGAAGTAGCGCAACTGCTGCTAGCAGGTCCTGGAGCTGCGATCGGCAAACTAGACGAATTTTTTATGCAAAGATTAAGCTTGCCCGCATCTCAAGTCGATCCCATCGAAACCCTAGGACTCGAAATCAGCCAAGAAATTACCCCAGAACAGCGAGCAGGTTTAGGAGTCGCCCTAGGTTTAGGACTAAGGGAGGTTATGTGACCTAACAGTTTTAGATGAGAGAAAAACAGATTTGAGAATTTTAGGTAAAAACCCCTTCCAAAAGAAGAAGGCAGAAAGCAGAAGGTAGAATATTGGAGGTAGAAGATAGAAGGTAGAATATATCTGAGGTAGAAGCAGCCCCTTCCTTCAGTAGAAGGCAGAAAGTTGTTTCTTTCTTCCCTAAATAAATCCTTCACTTGTACCAGCAATCTTGGGTTCTGTCTAAAATCTCAAATTTCAAATTTAAATCTATAGCAACAGCCAAGACTGTTAGGACATTCTTAATTCCTGAAACATAAACGCTAGATCACTTTTTCCTTCTACCTTCTACCTTCTACCTCGTGCCTTCTACCTTTTACCTTGTGCCTTCTGCCTTCTACCTTCTGCTATAAAATCGAGTGAAGCCATGTACAGCCTAGATATTAATTTTCTCAACGACCGTCCCGACTACAAACCCGTTGCAACCAAAAGCCCAGCTAAAAAAAGTTCCGGTGGAGCCAAAGACCAACTGCCCATATATGGGGCGACGCTGTTTGCCCTTGGCATCATCGCCGCAGTCATGGGCGCCTGGTGGTGGGCGACTAATGAAAATACCAGCTTGGCCACAAAACAAGAAGCCATCGACCAAGAACTGGCCAAGTTAAACACTCAAGCCAACACCATCAAAGCCATCAACGCCGAAACCGACCAAGTTACCGCGGAATACAAAGCATTAGCCGGAGTATTCGACCAAATTAAGCCTTGGTCGGCGATGCTGCAAGACCTCAGTGCTCGTACTCCGGCGGGAGTCCAAATTGGCAAAATCGAGCAAATCGACCCAAGTCCCTCCCCCGTTGCAGCAGCACCCCCACCCCCTGCTGCAACTCCCGCAGCCTCCCCAGGGGCGAGTCCGTCTCCAGCAGCCAGCCCCACCCCGGCAGCACCTCCCCCCCCCGTCGTCCCGCAGCAGGCATCAAAAGTACAAATTTCAGGGATAGCCAGTACCTTTGCTCAAGTTAACGACTTTATGTTGCTAGTCCAGCGCTCTCCTTTCTTCCTTAACACCGATACAAAACTGATAGCGGCCACATTAAAAAACAACCCCGCACAATTACAAGTGCGTAACGAAAACGCAGCACCAGCAGAACTTCCCAAACTGCGACCGGTGGTGGAATATAAAATTGAAACGACACTCAGCCCGACGGGGGCCTCCGAGTTGCTCCCCGAGCTGCGAAGCAAGCAAGCAGACGGCCTAGCAATACGGATAGAAACACTTCAAGAAAAAGGAGTGCTAGAACCACAAAAACCAGAGGTGAAAAAACAATGACAGCAAATCAGTTTATTCCCAGCGGCGCACAAGCAGAAGAGACAGGGGGTCAGGAAATATTCGGCATTAAGCTGACACCCCAAGTCCAAGCAATCGGCATCGCGGTTCTCGGCCTCGTCATTGCCGGTGGCATTGGCTACCAGTTCGTACTGCCCGAATTCCAAAAAAGAGACGCATTCAAGCAAAAACTTAGCGAAAGCGAGCAAACGCAACTGCAATTGCAAACTCAAATTCAAAAAAAGGCAGAAGCAGAAGCAAAGCAAGAAGAAGCAAAACAGCGCCGGGCAAACGTGACGGCAATGTTTGCCAGCGACGCCAGCGCCAACACGCTTTTGCTTGACATGACCCAACTCGTTAATAGAATCAACGCCGGCGTGCAAGGAGATGACCTCAAGGCTAAAATTACCAAATTTGAGCCGGATATGCCCCCAGCAGCAGCAACCGCCGCGCCGGGAGCTCCAGACCCTGATATTCTGGCAGATACCTCCTTCGGACCGTCCCTGGCTGGCAAGCTCAGACGCAAAAAATTTAAGGTAGAGTTTGAAGGCACTTTCGCTCAAACCCGCAATTTTATGCGTAACTTGGAGTTGATGCAGTCGCTGTTGGTAGTTAGGAATTTGAAATCTGAATTGCTAGCATCAAATCAGCCAATTGAGGTTGATTTTTTGAAGGGGAAAATAGTTCCTGTGGAGCAGCCGCCAACTAAAATTAAAACTGCTTTTGACTTGCACGCGCTGCTGCCGTTAAAGCAAGAAGAAAAACCGCCAACTCCGGCTCCGAGTCCTGGTGCTAAGTAGCGGTTGTTGGGCGGATAGATATTAGCTATTGTTCCCAACTTGCTTTTTCACAAACAAAGAGAAGGCCGAAGGTTTAATTTTGAAGATTGAAGGTAGAAGTAAAAAAATATGAATGCCACCAAAAAAAATATATGGCAATCAAAAATTTGCTCTATAACCTACTTTCTTCTAATACCAAGTTTCCCAAAAAGGGAACTGTAGGATAGTTTCTAACCATTATGTCAGCGGTTATTCCATCGAAAATCTAAAATCGAAAAGGGCATAACTTCTGCTTTTAAATAGACTCGAAGCGAGAATCTTTCAGTCAGTTTAGCAGCTAGCGACAAAAGACTGCGAACAACAAATACAAATTGTAGTTGAGGAGAGAACGTGAAACAGCATCTACGGTTAAGGGGAGGACTATTATGCAGCGTTGCAGGAGTTCTGATCGCCCAAGCCCCCGTCTTGGCAGTGCCGACTCAAGTCACAGGAGTGCAAGTAAGTCAAGGTAATAATGGCGTAAATATTGTCATGGCGACAGAAAAGGGCGATCGCCCGCAAGTTTTCGCCATCAATAACGGCAATACTTACCAAGCCACAATTATCAACACCCAGCTTCGCTTGCCACAAGGCAACAGCTTCCGTCAAGATAACCCCGCTCCGGGAATTTCTTCAGTAGAAATCAGCCAGGTAGAGGCTAACAGCATCCGCGTTGTGGTAGCCGGCACCAACGGAGTTCCCAACGGACAAATTGTTCCGGGACAAGGCCAAAGCATCGTCCTCAGCGTTGCCGGACAGGGTGGTACAGTACAGTCTGCCCAAACTGCACCCCCGCCGCCTCCGGGACTGCCGCTGAGCCAAACAGCTCCCGCGCCGGCTCCCCAAGTCCGCACCTCGCAAAACCCAGGTGTGCTGCTGCCAAATCCCGAAGTTACTGTTACCAGAAACGATCGCCCCCCCCTCCCCAGCGAAATACAATCCCAGACAAATCAGGCGGCGCCTTTCCAGCCGCGGGCCGTGGCGCCGCCCTTGGGAGATATCGCAGTGTCTAACATCGCCCCTGGCGCGGGAAATATTGAACTGAGTTCGGGAGAACGCATCCCCCGCTTGGTGCTGCGGGATGCCCCAGTCCGGGACGTTTTGGCTCTGCTGGCCCGCGCTGCTGGATTGAACATCGCTTTTACAGGTGGCGGGGCCCCTGGTCAACCCGGCCAGCCCGCAGTGCCGGGTCAGCCGGGAGCCTCCGGTTCAGATGAAGGGCCGAAGATTTCTTTGGACATCGAAAATGAGTCGGTGCAAGATGTCTTTAATTACGTGCTGCGGCTCAGCGGATTACAAGCTAACCGCCAGGGGCGGACGATTTTTGTAGGGACTAGCTTGCCGATCGACTCGCGCAATATTATCATTCGGACTCTGCGGCTCAATCAAGTTCGGTCTACGGATGCAGCTAACTTTTTGAGTGCTCAAGGCGCGGAAACTCAACTGCCGATTACTCGGGTGACGATTCAAAGCGTGGGCCAGGGAAATGCAGCGCGGGATGTGGAAATTAGGGAACCGGACATTAAGGCGATCGGCGCTAGGGAAGGCACGGGGCCGCTCTTGCTGAGGGGACTGTCGGTGCTGGCGGATTCTCGGCTCAATTCCATCACTTTGGTGGGAGACCCGCGCAAAGTTGACATGGCTGTGGCTTTCTTGACACAGCTAGATTTGCGTCGCCGTCAAGTGGCTGTCAACGTCAAGGTGATCGATATCAACTTGTTGGGAGACAACAGAACCAACAGCAGCTTCTCTTTTGGAATTAATAACAATTTCTTTGTCAATGACGGCGGGGTGGCAAGTCTCAATTTTGGCGGCATCAATCCGCCCAGTGGGACTGACCTTGAGGGGATCAACGCTCGGCCGATCGTCCCCAACCCCCTAGGAACCCCGGATGTTTTCTACGATGCGAACGGCCGGCGTATCGTGCCATTTACAGGTCAAGGTCTCGAAGGCCCTGCCAAAGGTGTGTTCCTCCAGCCGACAGCCCCAATTACTAATAACCCCACGCGAGTTGGAATTACGGATTACGAGCCTGGATCTCGGGACGCATCGGGAAGTGCAACTTTCGGCCTGTTCCCGCTGTTCCAGTATCCGAGGAGGTTCCTGTCGGCGTTGCAGGCAACTATTCAGAGCCAGAATGCCAAAATCCTGACCGATCCGACTCTGGTGGTTCAAGAAGGAGAAACGGCGAATGTGAATATTACTGATGAGGTGATTACTAACATCACGTCCCAAACCCAGAGTACCGGCAATACAAGTACCACAACGGTGACGGCCGTCAAAGACAGGGCTGGTTTGCAGTTGGGGGTGGCGATCGACCGGATTGACGATAATGGCTTTGTCTCTCTGCGGGTGAACCCGATTATCAGGACACCTGGCGGCGAGCAAAACCTGGCCACAGGCGCGAACACCAATACTATCAGGCTGCTGGGCGAGCGATCGTTGCAATCAGGCCTAATTCGCCTGCGGGACGGTCAGACTTTGATTGTTTCGGGGATTATCCGCGATGAAGAACGGGTTACAGCGAACAAGATTCCGATTTTGGGAGATTTGCCGATTATCGGTTCGCTGTTTAGGAGAACCAGTAAGGCCAACCAGCGGGCGGAGTTGATTGTATTGCTGACACCGCAGATTTTGGATGATAGCGATCGATCGAACTTTGGGTACCAAAACAACATTAGTCCCGACGCGCGCCAACTGTTGCAGCGCAGTCAGCCGGTCCAGCCGAGACAGTAGGAACAAAGGAAAAATGCCTTGCTGTCAACTTTCCACGCTCTTTCCCCTGAGTCCGACAGTCCTACAGTCCGACAGGGGTTGAAACCCCTGCCTCAAAGCTAAAGTCCTCTTTTAGAGGACTTTAGCACTCATTAGTCCTATGCAAGAGGAGTATAAATCACTCTTTCAGTCGTCTGAAGACGACTTCAGCTATGAGACAGGGACTTCAGTCCCTGGCGGGTTTCGGGAAAATGAAACAGCCCGACCCCACGGGGCAAAGAAAGAGGGGAAAGGAAGAAGGAAGAAGGAAAAATTTTTTCCTTTAGCCCTTGACAAATTACATTTTATTCCTTCTATTTCTCCTTTTTTAAGGCTTTCAAATCCACCGAGGCGAGAAATCTTCTCTCCAAGGTGGTATTTTTTTACCTAAATTTTGGGATTAATTAAAAAAATTGTCCAAATCCATATAAATTAAAGGTTCCACCGATCCATAACGGTCGGCAAGACTTTAGAATAATGCAGTGAAAATTAGATGCTGTGGGGTTTTCAGCAGTTAGAAACAAAAATTCCTTTTCTGACCAATTATCCTAGGGTAATTGGTATTCAGCAGGAGTTGTGATTCGGGGAAGCGGACGGGAGCAATCGGGAACCACCCAAACCTCCCAATCCACACCTCAATCGAGTTGATAACTCACGGCTAATAGTTGAACTAAGTCTGTTTAACGTAATTTTGCAAATCCAGAAGGAGTTCGCAATGAACAAAGGTGAATTGGTTGATGCAGTCGCGGAAAAGGCTAGCGTGACGAAAAAACAGGCAGATGCTGTTTTGAGTGCCGCCCTCGAAGCAATCATGGAAGCTGTGTCCGATGGCGACAAGGTGACGCTTGTCGGTTTTGGCTCATTTGAGTCGCGGGAACGCAAGGCTCGCGAGGGTCGCAATCCCAAAACTGGCGACAAGATGGAAATCCCGGCAACCAGAGTTCCTGCATTTTCCGCAGGGAAGTTGTTTAAGGACAGAGTTGCACCCCCGAAAAACGCAGAATAGCTGGCGAACTGAGTCTTGATTAGACCTGTACACGGTGGGAATTTAGCTTGGGCAGCCGCACTGGCAGGCTGCCCTCCCTCTGCTATTCTCGATTTTTCTGCGAGTATCAGTCCTTTGGGCCCTCCTGAGTCGGCCCTGGCTGCGATTCAATCACACTTGAGCAGTCTGACGGCTTACCCCGACCCGGATTATGGGGAGCTCAGGACTGCTTTGGGGGAGGCTCTGAATGTTGACCGGGATTGGATTTTGCCGGGGAATGGTTCGGCGGAATTGTTGACTTGGGCGGCTTGGGATTTGTCGAAGCTGGAGGCGACTTATTTGCTGACTCCGGCTTTTGGCGATTACTCGCGGGCCCTTTCGGCTTTCGGCGCGCAGGTGCTCAAATGTCCTTTGGATCTTAAATCTTGCACCATTGTCAAGAACGAGCAAGATGCCCATTCCACAAGAGATGAATTTTCTTGTGGAACAGTCAAGATGCCTGTTCCTAAACAAGTAATCGAGAATGGTGCAACTTCTCAGTTGGAACTGAAATCGTTGGACGCGGAGGCTGGAAGCCGATTAGTAACGGATGATTTGTCGGTTTCTAACCGTTCCCTTGTCTCCCCTTCTTTGCGTCTCCCGGTTCCTCTTGCTCTCGATGCCAATCATCGACGAGGTTTGCTCCTGAACAACCCGCACAATCCTACGGGTTTGCTGTTTGGTAGGGAGGCGATTTTGCCTTATTTGAAGCAGTTAGGTATGGTGGTGGTGGATGAGGCCTTTATGGACTTTCTACCGCCTTCTGAGCAGGAAACTTTGATCGATGCTGTTGAGGAGTTTCCGAATTTGGTGATTTTACGATCGCTCACTAAATTTTATTCTCTGCCGGGACTGCGGTTGGGCTGCGCGATCGCCCATCCCGATATCCTCCGCCGCTGGCAGTTGCTGCGCGATCCTTGGCCTGTAAATGCTTTGGCTGCTGCTGCTGCTGCTGCTGTGGTACGAGATACTGCTTTTGAGCAGCAAACCTGGGATTGGCTGCCTGTTGCTCGCCGAGAGCTATTTGAGGGTTTGGCGCATTTGCCGGGTTTGCAGCCTTTTGCAGGGGCAGCTAATTTCTTGTTGGTTGAGTCGTCGATGTCGGTTTCTTCGATTCAAAAAAGTCTGTTGGAACGACACCGGATTTTGATTCGGGATTGTTTGAGTTTTCCTGAGTTGGGCGATCGGTTTTTTCGGGTGGCTGTGCGCTCCAGGGCGGACAATCTGCGACTGATTGCTGGACTTTCCGAAGTTATTCGTTAGCTGACAGTTGTCAGTTGACGGTTGACTGTTGTCAGTTGACGGTTGACTGTTAACAACCAATAAAAGTTGACAAACTGATTTTATTGGTCGTTTGAGCGGACATACCCAAGAAACCTGGTTTCTATGATAAATCTCGGGTTTTACAGCGAAGTATCTAGGAAGAAACCGGGTTTCTGACCCCGCGCGCCGATCGTCCTAAACTAATGACTACTGACTACTGACTAATAACTAATGATTAATGACTAATGACTACTGACTACTGACTTCTTTATTTATGCTTGACTATGATTTAGTGATTATTGGTGGAACTCCGGCCGGACGTTATGCTGCTTTGACTGCAACTAATTTCCCGGCCCGCGTTGCTTTGGTGGAACCGCTAAGTAATTCCCAAGATTTGCCGAGTGGGGGGAAAGAGTCGATCGACCTTGGTTTGAGATACAGCCAAACTTTGAGGGAGGCTGCTCGTTTTGCCCAGCAGATCAGCCGCCAGCAGTTGGGGGTGCGTTGGGAAGTCGCGAATTCCTCCATGCCGCTCAAATTGCGGTTTGAGGGGGTTCTCAAGTGGGCAGATGATGTTGTTTCTAATTTGTCAGAAATTGATTCTCTCGGCCTTTTGGCTGCTCGCGGGGTCGATGTTATTTTTGGCAACGGCGAGTTTGTTGCGAAACCGGATTTGGCTTTTGTTGTCGGCGGGCGTTCATTGCGATCGCTCTGTTATTTGCTGGCTTGTCCAACTCTGCCGACGATTCCTAATATTGAAGGACTTTCATCTGCTGGCTTTTTTACTTCGGAAACTGTTGGGGAATTAGCAAAACTTCCACAGTTGCCTAAAAGTTTGGCTGTAATCGGCGCAGATCCCAGCGGTGTTGAAGTGGCTCAGACTTTTGCTCGGCTGGGGGTTGCTGTCACTTTGGTAGTGAAAAGTTCGCACATTTTGGCTAAAGAAGACCGGGAGGCTGCTGGGTTGGTTCAAGCTGCAATGGAAGCTGAAGGAGTGCGAATTCTGACTGCTACTGAGGTGACTCAAGCGAGGGTGATTGATGGTAAGAAGTGGATTCAAGCTGGGCCAAGGGCGATCGAAGCTGAGGAGATTTTTCTGGCCGCCGGTAGAGGACACAATTTTTCATCGTTAAATCTCGAAGCGGCTGGGGTTAAATTCAGCGATCGCGGGGTGATTTTAAATGAAAAGCTGCAAACAACTAATCACCGAATTTACGCGATCGGCGATCTTGCTGGGGGTTATCCGTTCCCTCACATCGCTAATTGCGAAGCTGCGGTTGCTGTGAAAAATGCTTTGTTTTTGCCGATGTTTCAAATAGATTATCGCGGGATTCCTTGGGCGATTTTTTCTGACCCGCAATTGGCGAGGGTTGGCTTGACTGAAGCGCAAGCAAGGCGCCGTTTTGGAGACGATCTCATTGTTTGTCGGGAATATTTCAAGAATGTTGAAAGAGCTCAAATGTCGGGGGATACAACTGGTTTTTGTAAGATGGTCGGGCGTCGCAACGGGGAGATTTTGGGAGCGAGTATTGTGGGGCCGCAAGCTGCTGAGTTGATTCACGCGATCGCCTTGGCTGTGCGTCACGGGATGAAGGTTGAGGCGATCGCCGAACTTCCTTATATTTGGTCGAGTTTTTCGGCAATTAACGGTCAAACTGCTGCTGTTTGGGAGTCGCAGCGCTTGGGCAGCAACACTTTTATGCAGAATTTGTGGGAGAATTTGTTTCACTGGCGCAGGTATTGGAAGTAAAAAAATCCAAGGGGTAATTGGTAATTCGTAATTGTAAGTATGTGAGTGGCAAAATATAATTGACTTGGGCTACTTCCATAGTCTACTTATGAACTTTGGCATTTAATGCCTGATTCACTTATTAGAGTGGGGCAGCTTGTTGTGGCATCTCGACAAATAATTCGGCTGGCGATCCCATGAATCCCTATTTATCCCAAATCTGACACACAAACTCAATTTTCTCTGCTTATCGCTTTAAATTACGCTCCGCCCGAATTGTATTAATGACATTAAATTATCACCTAAACTATAGATTAACATTTAATAGGCGATCGCATACAAGCATCGGTGTCAAAAATACTCTTAAGTACCTGATTAGTCTCTTAGATTCCTCTTCTATCAACTGCTGTCCTTCAATCAGCCTTAGCCTCCTTCATTTTCTACTTCGTCTTAACTCAAGTATAAACAGCTCTTACATAAACAATTCAAGTATTGTTTTAAACTCGTGCTTTAAGTTGAACCACAAAGTATATTAAGAAAAATGTAATAGAATAAATACCACAGCAGATAGAGCGACAATAGTATATATCAACTCTCAGAAACTTCAGGCTTTATAGAAGTAGTAGGAATACGTAGGTATGACTAGCATCACAAATCTTGTTCTAGGATATCACATAAACGAGCAAATATACGCAGGTAATCGAACTCTAGTTTATCGTGGCATTCGCTCGGAAAATGGGCAGCCAGTCGCGATCAAACTGCTGCGAAATGACTTTCCCCGCTTCAACGAACTGGTTCATTTTCGCAACCAGTACATCATTGCTAAAAACTTAGATATCCCTGGCAGTGTTAAGGCATACAGCCTGGAGACTTACCATAACCACTATGCTCTGGTGATGGAAGACTTTGGCGGAATTTCCTTAAGTAACTACCTTGCTAGTCTCACATCGGATAGCAACGAACCTCTAGAAGGCTTGCCCGTTAACGAGTTTCTTCCCATTGCCATTCAAATTGCCAACGCCCTTGACGGACTTTATCGCCACCACGTCATCCATAAAGACCTCAAGCCCGCCAACATTCTGATTAACCCCACCAGCAAAGAAGTGAAGCTGATTGACTTCAGCATCGCTTCCCTGCTGCCTCGCGAAACCCAAGAAATTCAAAATCCTAACATCCTCGAAGGCACTTTACCCTACATATCTCCAGAACAAACTGGCCGGATGAACAGGGGTATTGACTACCGCACAGATTTCTACTCTCTAGGAGTAACATTCTACGAATTACTAACAGGAAAGTTACCATTTCAAACAGATGATCCAATGGATTTGGTACACTGCCACCTCGCCAAACAACCTATCCCAGCCTCAACGATCAACCAGAGTGTTCCATTGGTGCTGTCTGAGATTGTCAGCAAACTGATGGCGAAGAATGCTGAAGGTCGGTATCAAAGCGCCCTAGGACTCAAGTTTGATTTGGAAACTTGTTTATCCCAGTGGCAAGAGACAGGGACGCTGACTAACTTTAAAATAGGGGAGCGAGATTTGTGCGATCGCTTTACTCTTCCAGAAAAATTATACGGTAGAGAAAGGGAAGTGTTCTCCCTGCTAGCGGCCTTCGATCGCGTCAGTGGGGGAAGCACCGAAATGATGCTCGTTGCCGGTTTCTCCGGCATTGGCAAAACCGCTGTTGTCAACGAAGTTCACAAACCAATTGTGAGACAGCGAGGATACTTTATTAAAGGCAAATTCGACCAATTCCAACGTAACCTTCCTTTTAGTGCATTTGTCCAAGCTTTTCGCGATTTAATGGGACAATTGCTGTCAGAAACAGATGCTAAAATTGAAGAATGGAAGTTAAAAATTTTGGCAGCTTTGGGCGAGAGCGCTGGGGTGATAGTTGAAGTCATTCCCGAACTAGAACGTATTATCGGCTCGCAACCGCCAGTCCCAGAACTTTCTGGCAGTGCCGGTCAAAATCGCTTCAATTTGTTATTGGAAAAGTTTATTCAATTATTCACAACAAAAGAACATCCTTTAGTGATTTTCTTGGACGATTTGCAATGGGCAGACTCAGCATCGTTAAAATTAATTAAACTGCTGATGAGTGCTACCGATAACTGCTATATCTTATTAATGGGAGCTTATCGAGATAACGAAGTGTTTCCAGCACATCCCTTGATGCTGACCTTAACAGATATTCAAAAAACTGAAGCAAAGGTGAATGCGATTACCTTAGCTCCGCTCGATCGAGCCGACGTAAATAGTTTAGTAGCCGATACTCTAGCTTGTTCTAGAGCGTTGGCTCTGCCTTTGACAGAACTCGTTTATCAGAAAACCCAAGGCAATCCATTTTTCAGCACACAATTCCTCAAATCTTTGCATGAAGATGGGCTAATTAAATTTAATTTTGAAGAGCGGTATTGGCAGTGCGATATTGCCCGACTGCGAACCTTGGCACTAACAGATGATGTAGTAGAATTTATGGCACTTCAGTTGCGAAAGTTGCCAACCCAGACACAGGAAGTTTTAAAGTTAGCTGCTTGTATTGGCAATCAGTTCGATTTAGGGACTTTAGCAATTGTTGATGAAAATTCGCCCGTAGAAACCGCAACAGCTTTATGGAAGGCACTAGAAGATGGGCTAATTTTACCCATTACCGAAGTTTATAAGTTTTATCAAGCAGAGGGGAATAGCAAAGCGGTAATCGGTAATGGGAAGGAATCTGACCAATTATCATTTACCCATGACCAATTACCCAAATATAAGTTTTTACACGATCGCGTCCAACAAGCAGCCTATTCTCTCATTCCTGAAGACCAAAAGCGCTCTACTCACTTAAAAATAGGTCAACTGCTGTTAAAAAATACGCCAGAAGCAGATCGAGAAGAAAGAATTTTTGATATTGTCAATCACTTAAATGTGGGAGTTGAGTTAATTACCCCGGAGGCAGAACGGGAGAAATTAGCACGATTGAATCTGGTTGCTGGAAAGAAAGCCAAAGCGGCTACTGCCTATCCTGCTGCGGTTGACTATTTCAAGATTGGCAGGGAATTACTGACAGCAAATAGTTGGCATAATCAGTACGAAGTAACATTAGCGTTGCATACCGAAGCAGCAGAAACGGCCTATCTAAGCGGTGACTTTGAGCGGATGGAAGAATTGGCATCAGTTGTGGAAAGCTGCGCCAAAATGCTACTGGACAAAGTGAAGGTATATGAAGTACAGATGCAAGCTTACATGGCGCAAAATAAGTTACAGGAAGCGCTGAATACGGGACTACAAGTTTTAAAACAGTTGGGGGTAGAGTTTCCCTGCGAGCCAAATCCGTCTGATATTGGGCAGGCATTAGGGGAAACCGGGTCAATTTTGAGCGGAACGCGAATTGAGGACTTAATTGAGCTGCCTCAAATGAGCGATCTTTATAAACTAGCAGCTATGAGACTTTTATCAAGTATCTTTGCTCCTGCATACATTGCTGCTCCTGCACTGTTGCCTTTGACTGTGTGCAAACAAGTACAATTATCCGTCCAATATGGGAATGCTTCTGTTTCTCCCTTTGCTTACGCCAATTATGGTTTTCTTCTTTGTGGAGTTGTGGAAGATATTGATTCAGGTTATCAGTTCGGTCAATTGGCTTTAAGTCTAGTGTCAAAGTTAAATTCTCAAGAAATCAAAACAAAGACAGCCTTCATAGTAAATTTATTTATCCGACATTGCAAAGAGCATCTCAGGGAAACCTTAGAGCCTTTGGTGTCAGCTTACTCTAGCGGACTGGAGGCAGGAGATTTAGAATATGCCGGCTATAATTTATTACAGTCTTCCTGTTCAGGTTACTATAGTGGCAAAGAACTGAATCTCCTTGAAAGAGAGATAGCAAGAAACAGAGATGCTATTCATAAAATCAAGCAAGAAACAGCGCTTAATTATATAGAAATTTATTGGCAGGCTATCTTGAATTTGCTGGGGAGAAGTGATAATTACTACCTTCTAAAGGGTGAAGCCTGTGATGAGCAGATGAAGTTGCCATTTTACCAGAAAGCGAACGATAAAGTGGGAGTTGCATACATATATTTAAACAAAATTTTACTTTGTTATTGGTTTGAAAAATACTCAGAAGCGATTGATAATATCGCTCTAGCAGAGAACTATTTAAATGCAGTAATAGGAATGCCCGTTGTTCCTGTTTTCCATTTCTACGATTCTTTGGTGCGGTTGGCGGTGTATTCTGACACTCCACACTCAGAACAAGAGAAACTTCTCGACCGAGTACAAGCTAATCAAGAAAAAATGCAGAAATGGGCACATCATGCCCCCATGAATCATCTGCATAAATTCTATCTAGTAGAGGCAGAACGGCATCGGGTGTTAGGCGAAAAAATAGAAGCGCTTGAGATGTACGACAAGGCTATTGCCCTCGCCAAAGAGAACGAATACATCAACGAGGAAGCTCTTGCTCACGAACTAGCTGCTAAATTCTATTTAGAATGGGGTAAAGAAAAACTGGCAAAACCATATTTAATTGATGCTTACTATGCTTACGCTCGTTGGGGAGCAAAAGCAAAGATTGACCATCTAGAACAGCGCTATCCTCAATTGCTTGCTGTGATCCTGCAACAAGAGCGAACTCGCCAGAATCCGAGCGAAACAATTCACACATCCACCCATAGTGAATCATCCGTATCTAACACGAATAGAACAATTATCGGTAGCACCAGCAGTTGGGGCTTAGTAGATTTGCCGACAGTTATCAAAGCTTCTCAAGCTCTATCTAGCGAAATTAAACTCGATCAATTGCTCACTACCCTCATGCAAGTGGTGGTGAAGAATGCCGGAGCACAAAGCGGAGCATTAATGTTGAATGAAGAGGGAAACTGGAGGCTCAACGTCCACTGCACAAACCGTCAAGACTGCCTTCTGCAATCAATTCCGGTTGAGGAGAGCGAAGTAATTCCTCTGAGCCTGCTCAACTACGTCAAACGTACAAAAGAAACCCTAATTTTTGATGATGCGAGCAATCAACCAAGATTTGCATCTGACCCCTACATAATCCAACACCAACCTCAGAGCCTGCTTTGCACTCCGATCAGCGAGCGAGGGAAAATGATGGGGATTTTGTATTTGGAAAATAATTTAGCAACAGGGGTATTCACGGGCGATCGCGTCGCCATCCTCAATATCCTGTGCTCGCAAGCAGCAATTTCCTTACAGAACGCCAGACTGTATCAACAATCTCAGGAATATGCCCAAAAACTAGAGCAGTCTATCCACGAGCTCAAACAGATGCAGTTGCAATTGGTGCAGGGTGAGAAAATGTCTGCTCTGGGAAATTTAGTCGCAGGGGTAGCCCACGAAATTAACAATCCCGTAGGCTTTATCGCCGGCAATTTGCAACCCGCTCAAGAATACGTGGGGGATTTATTCAATTTGATCGATCTCTATCAAGAAACATTTCCCAATCCGGGAGGGGAAATTGAAACAGAAATTGAGGATATGGACTTGGAGTATTTGCGAGAAGATTTGCCCAAATTGATTGGCTCAATGAAGGAAGGAGTCGATCGCATCCGCAATATCAGTACGAGTTTGAGAACGTTTTCCAGGGCAGATAGCGATCGACCAGTTTCTTTCAATATTCACGACGGACTCGAAAGCACTCTGCTAATTCTCAAGCACCGTTTAAAAGCCAGCGAGTTCCGCCCTGCCATTGAAGTGGTGAAAGAGTACGGTAACTTGCCCCTAGTAAAATGCTTTCCCGGACAGTTAAACCAGGTATTTATGAACGTACTGGCAAATGCCATTGACGCTCTGGAAGAGTCAAATAAGGAGCGCACTTTTAAGGAAATTAAAGCCCGACCTAATCAAATCACGGTTCAAACTGCTCTGAGCGAAGATCACAATCAGGTTTTGATTCGCATTAAGGATAATGGAGTGGGGATGTCGAACTCAGTCAAGGAAAACATCTTTAACCACTTATTCACCACCAAATCTGTGGGTCAAGGAACCGGATTAGGATTGTCTATAGCCCACCAAATTGTTGTGGAAAAACATGGAGGTACGTTACTCGTGAATTCCTCCTTGGGGCAGGGTTCGGAGTTTGTGATTTCTATTCCAGTATGAGCAGTTCGTGCTAGGCTTTTACCGCATAGAGCACCGCCTCCCAACTCGGAACCTCGTTATTACAAGAAAGAGGACACGGGGAACGGGAAACAGGCTTTCTTGCTCTCAGGCTAGGAACTAGCGACTACAAACTAGGGAAACAAAAACTCTAGGCTCATTCCCCCATACTCCGTCCGCACCTTATTAGTTAGTGACGGAGGCAGCGGTTTACAACCGCCTGCTTTACAAAAACTCTTCCCTGTTTTTGTTCTCGGTTTCGAGTTAAGAATTCCCTTGAGATTCTACGCATCTACCTTACTGAAACGAAAACGGCTATCATGCTACTGAGATTGTGGAGTTTAATTTCATAGCTGAAAACTCTATTTGAATTAACTCATTTTTGATAGAACGATCGCTAACATCATAATGTGCAGAGCGCGGGCCCTACGTTGAAGTTTGGGTTAGATAGGCAGCGCGCACCCTACATTAATAAGGTGCGCGCTTGCTACTTGAGGCTTAGATGTACGGAGAGGGTGGGATTTGAACCCACGTTAGAGTTACCCCTAAAGTAGATTTCGAGTCTACCGCATTCAACCGCTCTGCCACCTCTCCAATAGATTTGAGATGTGAGCTAAAAGTATTTTACCGCACAGTGCGCCAGATTGTAAATCTTTATAAAAAAGAAGTTTGATTTTCATCAGATTCCAAAGTGGTCTTAAATCCCCCTGTTGGAGTCCACTGGAGGGCTCCGTCGCGCCCTGTCCAGAATATCTGAGTTTTGCTTTGGCGCAGTTGGGCTGCGGTTTCTGGGTCGATTTCGTCAGCAGATGCGATCGCCACTTGCGGCCCAACTGCACCCAATAACTCAGCCGTCAGGGTTTTTCCTGACCACCACAGCACTTGAGCCGGCTTCAAGGTTCCCGTTGCGACCAATTGTTTTTGCGCTTCCGGTGTCATTTCACCGACGAGCAACCAAGTTTGATTTCCCACCAGGAATTCTACCACCGGCATCTCCGCATTCACCAACTGCAACCGCGTCGAACCCAGATCAACTGTACTGTTAGTTTCTAGAGGAAAGTAAACGCCTTGGCGAGATTGCACAGCCGTCATAAATTCCTGATTGTTGCCACGGTGAATTTGTTTCGGAGCCTTGTTATCATAAAATGTTTTAATTGGCAAGCGTTCTAGTAATTTTCCCCAACCACTGCTCAAACCTAAATGACCGTGAGTGGCGATCGCAAAATTCACAGAATTAACTCCTTGCTGCTGCAAAAAAGGCAACACTGTAAACCTTACGGTATTTTCGTCACCGCTATTAATTAGCGCCACTTTTCCCCTATCTTGAATTACTAAAACTGGCTCGCCAGATGTCGCCAGCAAAGTAACTTGAAATAAAGATGCTTGAACGTGCCAAGCTGGCAAAACTATGATACTTATTCCCGCCACAAGCGCCAGCGGTAAAATCCAAGCCGATGAAAAACTCGGCAGCGAAATAACTCTACTTTTCCCCTTCTTCCCTTTCCCCTTTTCCTGGTTTTTCCCTCGGACTGCTTCCGGCTTCCGTCTTTTTTCTTCCTTCCTTTGTCTATCCGTTACATCCCGTACATGGCTCGTTGCCGAACTTCCCCCGATCCAAACCCAGCAAATTAAACTGTAAAGCGCTATTAGTTGAAACACTGATACTTGACCGACAGCTACCGAATTACCAGGTAATTGCGAGAAATATTGGGCGATCGCAATTAACCCCTTTGCCGGATAATCGAGCAGTTGCGCTAAAATACTGCCAGCGGGCGGAAAAATCAATCCAGCTAAAGCGCTAACCATCCCCCCAATACTCAAAATCCACAGCAAAGGAGCCGCAATAATATTAACTAAAATGCTGTAAGGTGATACCACACTAAAAACATAAAGTAACAGCGGTAGCACCCAAACTGAAGCGGCGATCGGAACTACAACAATCGAAGCGATCGCGGGAGGCATCCAGTCCAACTTTGCCATCAGCGGGGGCGTTGTCACGATTAACCCCAAAGTCGCCAAAAAACTCAGTTGAAAACCTAAATCCCAAATCCACAAAGGGTTAACCAGCAGTAAAATAGTAGCAGCGATTAACAGCAATCCCAGCGGCTTAACTTGGCGGCTCAGCACCAAAGCAAATAATGTTCCAAATCCCATCAAAGCAGCACGGCATACTGAAGCTTCAAAGCCAGTTAATGCCACTAGCAAAAATAAAGCACCGACGCCAAAACTAAATTGTAATTGTTTGGAAAAACGTCTGGTCAAACCTAGAACTAAAGCCAAAACCATTGAAACTTGCGTGCCGGAAGCTGCGATCGCGTGGGCCAATCCAGCCTGCACAAAATAGTCGCGGATATTGTAAGGTAAATCTACTGCTTGTTTGCCGAGGGCGATCGCACTGATTAAGGGCCCTTCAGGAACATTCAACTGCGATAGTTGCGATCGCACGATCCGCTGCCGCATCGCTTGAATTTTCGATGGCTGCATCCCGCTGGGCTCCAAGAAAGCAGCCGTTTGGCTGTTAACTCGATTTACATCCGCAATCGCCTTTTCTCTCGTCCAGTCAATTTGACGACCTTTGAGTCCGACAAAAGCCCCTTCTCTGGCTAAATATGCTTGAAAATCAAAAGCCCCTGGATTCGACGGCGGCTGCGGTTTGTACAAGGAACCCACAACTGCGATCGTATTGTCGGCGTACAAACCCGTTGCTTGCAGCAGCGGCACTGTAACGTAGAGTTTGCCGGATACTGGGCGGTTTACGACTGCTCCTCCCTCGCCGCCGTTGATTTCGCTAACTAAATCTGTTTCTAGCCAAAATTGCGATCGACCCGATCGAGTCAATCGAGGCGTACTGACAACTCTACCGCGAACTGTCACCGCCACTTCTTGAGTGTTCCCGCCAGCCGGAATCAGTTTGCTGATGTCATCTACTGCCGGTTGGGGCGATCGAACTGCAAAATAAATGCTAGCTAGAAATGCCACCAAACCCGCCACTGCCCACACCCATTTCGCTCTCGGCAGCCTTTCCAAAAAACTCAACTCTTCCCTCGTATCTAATGGCTCTTCTAGAGTATTTTCCTTTTGTCGGCTGCGTCTTTTCTTAGTAACTTTTACAGAATTTAGAGTAAATTTTCGCAACAATTTCGGCATGGCGATCGCCACCGCTATTCCCAAAGCAAGTATCCCGTATCTCCCCCAAGGAACCGCTGTAGAAATCAATCCCAAAATGTAGGCAAGACAGAAAATGGCACCCGTTGCTTGATTCATTAATTAGTAATTTAGAGGGGGAATATTTCAGGGAAACCTATGCGGGACGTATGCACTCCTTACCAAAAAAACCGGGTTTTTAAACATAGATAAAAAGCTAAACGCTGTGTATTTAGATAAAAAACCCTGTTTCTGGCTACCCGTGCGTAAGTTAGGGCAAAATTTCTTTCCTTACATTCTTTCCCTTCCCCTTCCCCTTCCTCTTCCTCTTCTAAATAGACAGCCCCAATTTTAAACCGAAAGCCGCGTGCAGCACCATAAGTGCAAGGGCTGTCGTGCCTAAATAAGCGTGAACCGCGCGCAGTGCCAGCTTATTGCCCCCAAAACCCGTTAGCGAAATCAAGCTGCCAACAGCCAGTAAAACCAGCACTGCCGAACCCGTCCAAAAATGCGGACTTTCCATCACAGGTTGGTGCTGCATCACCAGCGACAGCAAGCCGCCTGTATAGCCCAAAGCTAGAAACAGAAACATCCAGGGTGCAAGCTTGCGGTGATCCGAGCGACTTTTGAGTGCGACATCTTTATCGGCGGCCAAACGTCCCTGCCATCCCGTATACCCGACAAAACTGCCCATCGCCACCACCACTATCCCCATCATTACAGGGTGTCCCCAATGGGTAATTGGTTCGGGAATTCCCAGACTGCGAAATTGACTGGCGATGGGTTCTAGTAGTTCGCTGAGATTTATCATTTGCTTGAGATTCCTAACTTCGCGATCGCTAATTTTGATTTAACCAACAACTTACTCTAAATAGCAATATATCGATCGCGATTTTCCATCACTGTTTCCAGCCAGAAGTCTGTATAAAATAAAAGAGCCGGACACAGGAGAAGTGTATTCCCTAGCATCAGCCGGGGAGCGCCCATTTCAGTTAATTTGAGCTGATCACAATCCAGTTTTTTGTCCCCACACCCGCAAGAGGATGCTATTGCAGACGGCGCTATGATTAAGCCTTACCGATTTTTGCAGCGAATTGCTCAACTGCTCGCCTACGCTTACTCCGCACTGATTGTCAGCTATCTGATTCTGAGACTGATCTTTTGGGACAGGCTGTGGCCGATTGCCTTGATGGGGGATTTTGTTCCTTGGATTTTCTTGCCAATCTTCCTGCTGCCAATTCTAGGGTTTTTTATCATAAAGAAACGCGGGTTCGCGATTGTTTCCTCTGTGGCTGGCATCTGCTTGCTGGGTTGGCTACACGTCACCTACTTTTCTCCCCAGCAGACGAACATCAGTGATTCCCAGCCAACCCTCAAGATTTTTTCTCTCAACCTCGGCTGGCATCACAAATCCCCACAAGCTTTGGTAAACCTAATTGAGGAAGAAAAACCAGACCTCATTTGTTTGCAAGAAATTAAGGAGGATTACGCCAAAGAAGTATTCTCTAAGTTTGCCGCATTATACCCGCACACCCTGGGGCGCGGATACCATGTGATTCTCAGCAGATATCCCATTCGCTCTTTCCAAAAGTTAAAGCTAGCCGGTGGGAACGAACCACAGGAACGAGCTATTATCGCAATGAACCAGCAAGATGTAGTTCTTTATAACATTTCAACCACCCCACCGTGGTTTCGCCAGCATAAAATTTTGCCTTTCCTCAAAATCCCAGTTTACGAGTACGGCGACCGACCGGCACAAATTCAAGATTTAGTGCGGCGACTCCAGAAAGAAACGCTGCCGACTATTGCTGCCGGGGACTTTAATCTGACTGACCAATCTCAAGACTACTATTATTTGAAAGCGGTTATGCAAGATGCTTTCCGAACAGCAGGAGTGGGTTTTGGCTTTACTTTTCCGCACGGGTGGGATCTGAGTTTACTGGTTAAACAGTTAAACTGGAAATTAACTTTTCCCCTGGTGAGGCTTGACTATGTTTGGTATTCTCACCACTGGGGGGCAAAATCAGCCAATGTTTTACCGGCGATCGGTTCAGAGCATCTGCCGGTGTGGGCAGAACTGCGGATGCGACCGGAATTTGGACGAGTGTAGGGGGTTGGCAACACTTTGGTGGGGCAACCACAAGGGCATTGGTATCAATTTAAGCTCCGCGCCGTGATGCTGTTGGCGAATCCGTGAAGGGTGACACCTTACATTTGCTCCCGTCGCACCCCTCTTAGAGCGTGTCCGGATAATTGCCCGCAATTAATTTTTCTATCCTTCTTCCTCTTTCTTCTTCCTTTTTGGCGTAGTTGGCGTCTTGGCGGTTCATTATTAAACCCCCCAAAGAAACAAAGTATTGATTCGCCAACAGTCTCATGGAATGCGCGACTATACAAACAGGGAATTTTAGACAAATGAAGATGTTTTCAACCAAGCACAGACGAATGGCTCGAATTAAGCCTTACTGGCTTTGCACTTGACTGCTGAATCGCCCGTATGCCATAGCCCTGGGTCTGCGCTTCACCCAATCTTCACAGCCTCATTCTCACTCTGGATGTTAAATCCTACCTGCCTGCTCAAAGTTAATTTCAATTCCTTGACTTTTGAATGCCAAAGTTAGAAATTAACATCGCAGCCGACGAACACTCCCACTTCTACATTTTGCTAATCGCTCTCAAGGGAGAACCAACTGCTGAAAAAAAAACTAGAGGTTCCAAGTTTGAGACTTCTGGCATAAAGTATGCCGTCTGCCCAGGCTCACTTCGATAGACTGAGCGCTAAACCGTCTGAAGGCACCCTGATAGCACCCTTGTCTGTTGAGCAGCCATCGCTGTGCACCTAAATGAACCCTCTCAACTAACTCGCTGGGGATTCGGTTTTAGCAGACAAGCACCCACTTTCTTGCGTCGCCTTCCTCGGAACCGTGCAATCGCTACAATCACTGCGCCGTCGCTAAAGTAGCTTCCGAAGGTTGGATTTGATACTTTACGAGATTTGCCAGTTCTTGTAACTGATTAATCGCTTCTGCACCTTCTAGTTTCATCAGTTCGCGGTCGTCCCGCATCTCAGTCCAAGTGATACCGTAATCTGACACTAAAAATCGAATCAGATGGTTGTCCGTCAAACTGACCATAAATGAGGCACTGTTCATCTGACCCCCGCAAGTGTAGCAGGATGCCAGATAACCCCGATGCTCTAGCACGATCGCTAAAGCTTGAAGGTTCATTACCAAATCTTGAACGAATTTACGGTGTTGTTCTGCAAGTCTCAGAAACACAGTTCTCCTCCTATCACCACACCGTGTATTTTACATCCCATTTAATAATTTCTTAATAAGTGGGTATTTAGGTGCTGGTTCAGTATACGTTTAGTATGCTCAAAAAAAATCGGATTAGCGACCTCTTCAGCCTACCTATACTAGATTAACCGAGTTGTGATCGAAACGAAGTATCAGCAGCGACATTCAGCCAAAACAGGCTCTAGCGGGGTACTCCAGCCGGAAAATTTGCCTGCTGTCACGGGTGATTCAGCCGTCGGAGAGCCCAAAGATACAAATAACTAATGATAGTAATGAAATTAGTTAAGTATAAGAGTTCAATCACCCTGCGGGTACTCGTCCCAAAGCGTCGTCGTCTGCCGCAAGCTCCGAAAATCGCCATTCCCCAAAATCAAGTGATCCAGCAGCGGAATCGACAAAAACTGCGCTCCCGCCAGCAACTGCCGCGTCAAAGCAATATCCTCCGGGCTGGGTTCCACAATCCCCGATGGGTGATTGTGCGAGATAATCGCCCGCGTCGCCCCCTGGCGGATCACCTCGCGAAAAATATCCCGTGGGTGAGCCAAAGTTTCCGTTGCTGTGCCGATAGTAATTACCTGAGTACCCAGCAGCCGATTTTTCACATCCAGCAACACCACAGCAAAACGTTCCTGAGACTGCCACATCAAATCCTGACTCAGGGCATCCGCCGCCGCTTGCGGAGAGTCAACCACAGCCATTTCCGGCGGCCGCGACTGAAACACCCGCTTCCCTAACTCCACCGCAGCCAAAATCGAAGTTGCCTTGGCAGGGCCAATCCCGTGAATCTGCGTCAACTCCTGAACGCTAATAGTGCGTAGCACAGCCAAAGGATCACGGTGGTGCAAACTCAACTGATTTAAAATATACTGTCCGAGCCCGACGGCGGAAAGCTTGCCGGGTCCCTGACCAGTACCCAGGAGAATCGCAATCAATTCTGCAGTCGCCAAACTTTTCGGGCCACCCGCCATCAACCGTTCCCGTGGCCGTTCACTCGTTGGCAAATCGACAATTCTCAAGCTGTAAGTCATAGCTGCACCCGCACCGCAAGCTCAACAATTAGACAATTTTAGCCGATCGATTTGCGTTCTTCAATTCGTACAATCACCCAAAAAAGCCTTCATCATTAACCGAGGCTGTTGGCAGAGCAAATCTAACCTAGCGTTTCGCAAGCGATCGAGTCTCGATCTCGATCGAGCTTAAAAGGATCGCCCGGATATGCTTCTAAAACTCGCTGCGCTTCGGCCTGAGTCGCAAAGTCAGAACAGTTGCAATCCGAGTTAACGCAACTCGGAAAATCGGCACTTTTAACCTTCACTCTAGTAATTGTTATCCCCTTCAAATTCGGTTTTATGAAAAATTTTTACTTCTCCCCCATAAACAAAAACTTGCACTTCCTCGTCATATCTTGATTTTAGAATTCCGGGGCAAAGCTCCCATACCAACTCCCGAAACAACAATTTGACTGCTTTTGCCGCTACGCGCGATCGCACAAGTCGCACCGGCCGCCCGCTGAGTTTTTCCGCGTCCATTACTTCCCCCAGCCGATCGCCGATGTCGTTGTTCATGCGGCAGCGCGTAACCTCAAGTCTGGTAAACACCCACTGCCATAAGGCTTTCCGGCACAAGTCACTGCCGCCAACTACTTTAGATTTTTGCAAATCGCCGCTGCTTTCCTGGGATGGCGCGTAACCCAAAGCCTTGCAAAATCGGCGAAGTGACAAATGCCGTTTGGTCGGTTTGCCCGATCGCCGACCGGTGCGAATTTTGACATCGGGTTTGCCGTCTGCGCCGAGGTAATTTTCAATTGGGAAGATTTGGGACAGCAACAGCGCCTCGACTCTGCGACCGAAACCAAACCGGGCAAAAACTTTGCGGTAGGGTAAAAACTGTGGCTGGGCGACCAATTTGGAGAGCTCGAATTCGATCGCCATTTCTTCTCGCTGCAAGTCGCAGATGCGGGCGGCGTGGCGTCGCACTTCGTCGGTGATTCCCAATCCGATCGACCGTTCGTAGAGCAAATCGTACTTTACAGACTGTCGCTGGCTGCAAAGCCAACCCCATAACAGTGGCACTTTTTCGCCAGACCGCAGCGATTTAATTAGCGCCGCTTCTGGAAACTGCCAAGCCAAATCTTGCCGCGCCCTATTTATGATGGGGCTTTGGACGCGGTTGAGGTGAGCGAGCCGCAAGACTAATCGGCGGATTTCTACAATTGTGCGATCGCGCATTTGAACAAATCGGCGCGGGTTTGCTTGGTAATCCCAGCCGTAAATTGCCAGCGCCAGCGCGTCGGCGTCGTCGTCTTTGTCGGGCAATCCCAAGTGATGCTCGCGAAAGCTTCTTAATTCCTTGTGACCGACCAGCCGCACTTCTACCCCGGCGCGGGCGAGTTGGGTTCCCCACAAAACCTGATAATTAACGCCCGTGGGTTCCATTATTGCGATCGTGCTGGCTCGATTTTCCGATCCAATTAGTGCGAGTAACTCATTTATTCCGTGCGCTGTAGCGGCGAATTTGTGGAAGTTGTAGCGGTAACAAAATTCCTTTGGCTCGTCAACTTTCTCTAAAATCAGGCAAGCGGAAACTGAGGCTTTACTGATATCTAGCCCTAAAATTTGCAACATTCAATTTTTGTAGGTGAGGTTTCCAAATCCCGCAGCAACAGCTTATGAATCACCCAAAGGCCACAAAATGAGCCTAATTCACTCTTAAAGCTTCTAAGTGCGCGAGATTCAATTAATAGGTAACAGCCGAGCTTGAGAAGGTTAAAAGGCCACAAAAGCCTGATTCGGTTTTAAAGCCCTAAGCTGTTCCCGTCTTAATCGGCGGTCGGGTTGGAATCGATCCGCGACTCCCCATTATTAAGGGGGAGTTTCGGCCGCTGATTCCGTGCGGCGCTCGTCAGGCGGTTGTTGTGATTGAGTTGGTCGCTACCAGGGCGATGTATGCGTAAAGGTAGTCAATGTTTTGCATTAAAATCGTTGCAAATTCATCTGTTGAGTAAGTTCGCAACAGGTGATTTGCAGCATTGACATACTGATTTAAGCAGCGGTCAGGAGGCTGTTTTTGCAGTAGTCCGCGTGATTTAGCTTCTTTGATAGTGAGAAAAACTTCTTGCGTTTCGGCATCGCTAAAGTTGTCGAATCGCTTTTTTGCCGATTTGATTAATTCGGTGATGTGGTGCTTGTTTTTGGTTGGCATGGTAGATTGATAGATGCGAATAGAGGACTGTTAGCCAAGACAGCTCAGCTCAGATACGGCGGTTAGAGTGTAACTAACCGCTATTTTTCTAAATGTCGGCTGTTGGTATTTCGACTTTGAAACCCTGCTGCATCGGGTTTTCTTGATATTTTGCCAAATAAGATGCGAGGGCTTCGGTGATTTGTTTGTCGCTGATTGTTTCCATTTCAGTGTTTATTTGAACGGAAATTGCAGCAATAAGATAATTAAGGTCGGCCCCAGTAACTTTTTCTAAGGTAGATAACACCATTGCATTAGATAATGCAGTGCTAAAAATCATTATTTGTTGCTCCATTGGTAGGTCGGTTAATGTGACCGCTGGAGGCTTTGCGCTATCGTCGGGGATGATTTGAATTGATTTGAGATTCAGTTCGCAACTGTTTAAAGAATCGTCCAACACTTCGGCGAGTTCTTCTAGTTCGCGGTAGTTGCCCTGGCTTTTTAATATCAAGGCAGCAAGCTGGTAGTCGAGAGCGACAATTTGCGCTTTGATTTCAGAGCGAACTGGAGGCAAGTCAGAATGCCGATAAGTGAAAGTATTGTGCATGGTTTTTTAAAAACTAGGATGAGTCGGACGCTTTGTCCGATCTAATTGGTAAATTGATAGCTTTTTGATGGCATTTTGAGGGCTTTTTGCTCCCAAAACCTGCTACGCGTTTTGGCTTGGACTGGCGGGCGAACGCTTCGGCTCGATCGCAAATTTCGACTTGCTCGGCCGTCAGTTCGGTCTCTTCCTCATCTTCGGGCGGTTCGTCGTCGGGGGGTTCTGTGCCGCCAATGAGCATTTCGAGGTACTTACTGACGGCCATGCCGGCCGCTGCTGCCTTCTGCTGCAGGAGTTGGTAAGCTTTGCCGTTGATGCGGACTTGCTTGGCTCTGTCTTCTGGATTCTCGTCCAGGGCTTCTTGGATTTTGGCCGCTGTGATTAGCTGCGGGGGGAAGCCGTCAAGCACGGTCTGCCATTTTTCCTCTAGTTGGGTTTGCCCGTACTCGTCCACTTGAGCAAATTTCACCAGAGGCAGCGCTTGAGCGACTGAAGTCGGCAGAATCTTGAACTTGGATTTGATGAGGTGGAGACAGATTTTGGCTGCCTGGATAATCTTTTTGCAGTAGAAAGGCGATCGCCCTAATGCAAGTTTGCAGTATTCGGCGAAATCGCGATACTGCCGTTTATAGAGACGGTAGCGGCGAACAGCGTCAAGCATGATTCCTTGCCGCACGTAGTCGAGAAAACTGCGTTTGATTTTCTGAGTTAAGCTGATACGCAGCTAGATTGTATAATTTAAATATAAAATAAGCGCTCATTAGTTAGAATGTATGCCAGCCAAAAACCATCTATCTCAAAATCAAAAACAGAGAC
>NZ_JAUBQH010000133.1:0-3329 GCF_036701145.1 Microcoleus sp. Pol17C6 | reverse complement strand
AAGTCTGTTCTGAGGCATTCCTCTGTGATGTTAGAAGCCCACACTATAATCGTTTCGATTTAGTGTGGGTAGTTCACGTAGCCATGACTGGAAACGCACCAAACCAACGGCCGGTTATTTGTCTGGGGCTTTCGCCTGTTTTAGTGGCAGTAGAGCTTTTAGGTGCGATCGCGATTTTGCTGGCTGTTTTGCTCATCGTCAAGTTTTGGGCGGTTTTGCCCGATCGAATTCCGATACATTTCGGCTTGGGGGGGCTGGCTGATGCTTGGGGCGACAAGGTGACAATTTGGATCATGCCGGCGGTTGCGGCCATTATTTTTGCCGTTTTAACTGCGGTTTCGCGCTATCCCCATACTTTTAATTATCCGGTACGGATTACTTCTGAGAATGCTCGCCGGCAATATCTGTTGGGGCGAGGCCTTTTGGCTTGGCTGAAGGCGGAGATTTGCTGGCTGTTGGCGTTTGTGGTGCGGCAGCAAATTCTTGTCGCTTTGGGCCATGCTCAAAGGTTTAGTGTGGAGTTAGTTTTGGGGATAATTGTTTTGATATTTGGGACGGTTGGCGTGTATTTGCTCAAGGCTTATTCTGCTCGCTAGATGTAGCGCCAAAAACTTACATCTACCCAAAGACTAAGTTTATTGATATTAATAAAAATTAACCCCTCATGATATTATGTTCTCACTATCAATGAAATAAAATTAGTTGGTAAATTAGTTGGTAGTGAGGACTAAAATCCTCATATAACTTTGAGGAGTTCAGTCCTCATTACAAACATTTTTGATGGTGGCTAATTGACTGGACATAATAGGAATCACAGGCCAGAGGTTTGTGCTACGGTAAACGCCGATCGACTAACCCATCAGATATGTTTGCTGATTGTTCATCGGCAATACTCGCAACCGTCGATTTTTCAAATCAGGTTCTAAGCCTAGTTCTTCCATGGGAATTACCCCCAGCAAAACAGCAGAAACGCCTTCGGGCAATTCTAAACAATCAAATCTGCCTTCTCTCCCCTCTACAATAATTTGAGCGCCTGCAAAAAATCGACATTTTTTGATACTAGCCGATGTTTCTACATCTCTTTCTCCTACTTGTTTTAAACCGAGTTGGCTAATAATGGGAGCTGGCAAGGAAAGCAGAGTTGCTCCGGTATCGACAACAACGTTATTGAGGGTAACAGAGCGAACTTCCCGAGCAGCAATGAATCCCCGTTCAGCCATAACTAGATCGATGCGATTCGTGACGGCGATTGTTGTAACAACTTGACCCCTTTGTTTTTCTTGCAGATTGGGGAGTACCAGGGTCATAGTACGTTACCTCTTTTGAGTGTAATTAGTGGAGATTTCTATTGTAATATTATCTAGAATCCTGCTTAGTTAGTTAAAATCGTTTTATTGACCAGCCACAGTTAGAATTTGTCTCAACGCATGACACCCGAAC
Organism: Microcoleus sp. Pol17C6; assembly: GCF_036701145.1. NCBI lineage: Bacteria > Bacillati > Cyanobacteriota > Cyanophyceae > Oscillatoriales > Microcoleaceae > Microcoleus > Microcoleus sp. Pol17C6. Next base: position 1,889 of record NZ_JAUBQH010000133.1, on the reverse strand, counting down.
CAAACTCTTCTCAACCCAATCGCCCTGAATCTAACGTGACTGTAGAAAGTCTGAACGGTGGGAACCCTAATGTGCCACCAGAATCAGGGATAATCGTCGCTACTGCTGAACCCGAAAAACCGGTGCCACCGCCTCCAACTCGCAAGGTTTTTTTGCCGCAGCAGCCGGAACAAACGACTACTGAGAAGTCGGGGTCCGTGCTGACGCTGGGGTTGATCGCAGCGATGATTTTTGGGCTGGCCAATGACAACATTTGGCTGGGCTTAATTGGCGCCGTGGGTGCGATCAGCATATCGCTGCGGCTGATGTGGCCGAGTTGGGGCAAAATCTGGGCGCAGGTAATTCCGCCGACTTGGCGCACTCTGATCGTCGCCTGCTTCGGGCTTTTAGCTGGGATTGTTGGCTTGCTGATGCTCAGCGGTAGTAATACTGAACCGGGAAGCCGCAACATCCAAATCAACTGGGACGCCATCGGCGCTCTCGGCGAGTTGATCGGCGCTTTGGGCCAAATTTTGATCGCTATTTTGGGCGTTTACGTGGCTTGGCGGCAGTACGTGATCTCGAAAGATTTGACGATTCAGCAAAATCGAATTACGCAGCAGCAAACGATCGATGCTTATTTTCAAGGGGTTTCCGACTTAGCCCTTGACGAACAAGGGTTTTTGGAAGACTGGCCGCAGGAAAGGGCGATCGCAGAAGGCCGCACCGCTGCGATTATGAGCAGTGTAGATGCTGAAGGTAAAGCTAAAATTCTGCGGTTTTTGTCGCAGTCTAGATTGGTTACTCCTCTGAAGCGCGATCGGCTTTTAGGCCGCCCCATCCTTGACGGCGACGGCGGCTACGCTGAAGACAGAGATCACGGTATCCGCGTTATCGATCTCAATGTCATGTTAGCGGGTGCTGACCTGGCTGGCACCGATTTGCGGTGGACGGATTTGAGTGAAGCCAACCTCGTCCGCGCCAATCTCAGCAAGTGCGATTTAGTGAAAGCCAACCTCTCGCGCGCTGTCTTGTACGACGCCAATCTCGCTCGCGCCGACATGAGAGCGGCCGCATTATTCTACGGCTCGGCACAAACTGCATCCCCCCGCAGCCGTACCGAATTTCCCAACTATCAAACGGGTGAACATACCGGCGCTGTGGTGGAACGTGTTGATTTCACCGGTGTCAAGCGGCTCTCGGAGGAGCAGCGCTATTACTGCTGCGCTTGGTGCGGCTCGAAGTCGAGAGAGACTATTCCCGGCGGCTGCGAAGGGATTCCCAATAAACTCGGACGTTAAAATTAGCAGTACGGCGGTACTTAGGTATATATTTGGCGATCGCTCGGCAGCGGACTATACTTTAATTTTAAATCTACAGTCTTGGGCTGTTTTAGCCATGACAAATACTGATTTAGGGCTAGAAGTAATTCCGCGCCTGGAGCGCTCCCAAAGCCGGGAGGGGGGAACTTTTCTAATTGTTATGTGGTTTCTGAGCCGATCGATAATGGCGATCGGGATTCAGGTAATTGCTCATTTAGTCGGCAAAAACCCCCCCGTGTATGGGATTGGCTGCCTCTGAGTTTTGGAAGCGCTTTCCTTCCCAAAAGTGGCTGGGAACTGTTTTCGCAAGGGGACGGTAAATGGTACGTCGAAATCGCCAATTTAGGCTACAGCTATGCAGAGGACGAGCAGCAGCATTCTGTAGCTTTTTATCCGCTATTTCCTCTCCTGATGAGCGACTTCACGACTCTGGGAATGGAAGTGGAATTAGCAGGGATACTCATTAATAGTTGGGAATCTTTGCGGGCATTGTTGGTGGTTGCAAGCTGTTAGAGACCTCCACAAAAAAAATGATCCAACAGCTATGTGGGTTTAGCGAAAATTTCCACGAACCATTTTTGAAGATTG
>NZ_JAUBQH010000051.1:33851-48035 GCF_036701145.1 Microcoleus sp. Pol17C6 | reverse complement strand
CTACCTAATTATCAACAAGGCATAAGAGCTATGAGGCTTATTCTATCAGCGTTATAGACGACTTGTCGCCCCGACAGTCATGTCACCATCAATAGCAATGCCAACCGCCAAAAAAGAATTTTCGCCAATTCTGCTAAAATTGTAGCGCCCCAAGGTTATCTTGTATACATGACCTGCACTTATTCAACCGCAGAAAATGAACAAGTCAGCGAATGGCTGTCAACCTAATTCCCCGAATTTGGGCCAGTCACTGTTCCTCTTTTAGAAAAATATCGATCGCACCTGACAGAAATTCCTTGCTATCGGATGTTGCCGCAAGATAGACTAGGAGCAGGAGCTTTCACAGTTTTGTTTCAAAACACCTCGGATGGAGAGAGAAATCAGCTACCAGCAGATTTTCTAGATTTAGCTCGTTTTACCAACATCTAACTATCCGCGTCCATCCCCGTTCATCTGCGGTTAAAAAAATCTTCTTCCCTGAATCTAACTAAAAAATGATATTATCCAAATTATCCGAAGCAATTAAAAGACCACTCAAACTAGCGATCGGCATTTTAATTACCTTAAATCTGCTAATATTAAGCGGCTGTCAAAACAGCACAACCCCAGCCTCAAAAAACGGCGAACCGATCATCGAACTCACACTGTGGCACGGCATCAATCCTCCACCAAACCGCGACGTATTTCAAACCCTCACAAACCAATTCAATAAAACGCATCCCAACATCCAGATCAAACCAGTTTACATCGGTCAGCCCGACCAACAACTGCCAAAAATACTAACAGCAATAGTTGGAAACGCACCGCCGGATTTGCTGTGGAATGCTGCCACAATTTCAGGAAAACTAGCAGAACTAAACGCAATTGAACCCTTAGAAAAGTGGCTAGACAAATCGCCCCGGAAAGCCGAAATCTACCCGGCACTCTTCGAGTCAATGGAACTCGGCGGACACACTTGGTCAGTTCCCCTAGCGACAAACAACGTCGCCATCTTTTACCGTCCCAGCTTATTTGCAGCAGCAGGAATCAAAGAAGTGCCGAAGAATTGGCCGCAATTAAAGCAAACAGCCCGATCGCTCACGCAAGACACCAACGGAGACGGCCGCACAGACCAACACGGCATAGTGCTCCCCCTAGGCAAAGGAGAATGGACAGTATTTACGTGGCTGCCATTCATGTTCAGCGCAGGCGGCGAACTCAAAGGCGAAATACCTCAAAGTCCTGTACCCCAAATAGATAATCCCGGTTCTCACGCCGCCTTAGAATTGTGGAGCGACTTGTTAAAAGAAGGTTCAGCAATATTGTCAGCACCCGAACGCGGTTACGAACTCGACAATTTCATCGCCGGGAAAGTGGCCATGCAAATCACCGGGCCGTGGACGCTAGCACAGTTGCAGCAAAGCGCGATCGACTACGGAGCAATGCCTTTACCGATCCTCAAACGCCCTGCCGCCGTCGTAGGGGGTGAAAACCTATTTTTAATGAAAACTTCGCCAGAACGAGAGCGAGCAGCCCTAGTATTCTTAGAATACGTTATAGGTGAAGAATTCCAAACAGCATGGGCATTAGGAACAGGTTATTTACCCATTAACTTAAAATCGAGACAGAGCCAAGCTTATCAAAGCTTTGTGGAAAAAAACCCTGTTTTGCGAGTATTTTTAGAACAAATGAACTCAGCCAGAGCGCGACCCATTATATCAGGTTACTCCCGCCTATCAGAAAACCTCGGTCGCGCCATAGAGGCAACCCTTCTGGGCCGCAACCCCCAAGACGCTCTTAAAGAATCTCAAGAGCGTTTGACACTAACCTTAGATATTGCAACAGCCAAAGAGAAATAGACAATAAAAAATATTTTTTGTTGTCTGTAAATTATCCGCTTTCACTGTATTCGAGCGAAAGACTGAAAGCCTCGATTGATTGGTTAAAAATCTAGTGAAAATCACTACCGTCTGCACTTCTAATCAGAAACCGTGTTGCTTGCGCCAAACAGACGTAAAAACAGAGATTTTACGTCGCTCTTATTTGTATTTTAGGTATGGTAGGTATTATCGATCGTGATGCAAGATGTTAGGGTGAATAGAGTTACGATCGCCAGACACAAAAAGACACCCGCTGTCGCTCGGTAATAAATTTTTAACAAAAACCAAAAATTTACAAACCAATTGCTTAGCCATTAGAGATATATTTACAAAAAAGCGATACTCCCGAAATTCATGGGTAGATTTGATGGAACAAAAAAAACGCTCCCTCAACGGCACCACAAAAAGTTAGCTCAAAAGCTTCTCCCACTACCTACCACCCATGACCTACCATCACCTAATAGAAACATTTTCTCTACCCTGTGCCTGTCCCGTGCCACCTACTGAGACCCCAACAACCGTCCACCTTTTCCCCAAACGACCATGCAGACAAAGTTCCTTAATGCAATCAAAGGACATTCCTGGCGGTACTTCCTCGCAGTAGGCGCGATCGCCCTGGTCTACTATTGGGCGTCCCAATTCGCCATTTCCACCCTCACCCTCAGTTCAGAAATTTACCCGATGTGGCCAGCCGCAGGAATTGCCCAAGTCGCCCTGCTGCTGTTTGGGCGACAACTGTGGCCGGGAATCGCGATCGGAGGCTTCCTGTTCAGCATGAGCGTACCGTCGGCCAACATCGGCACGGCATTGATCTCGGCAGGCGCCAGGACCCTGCAAGCGTGGACGGGAACTTATCTACTCCAGGGCATTAACTTTAGCGCCAGGCTCGATCGGCTCAAAGACGTTTTAGGAATAGTCGGACTAGCAGCCTTGGGCTCTACCCTGATCAACTCCACCATCGGCAGCATCGTCGTATGCCTGACCGGTTTATCTAGCTGGAGCAATTTTGGCACGATTTGGGGGACTTGGTGGGTGGGAGACGCTATGGGAATTGTGCTCGTTGCCCCGCTGCTACTGACGTGGCAACAATTGCCCAAAGTCCCCACCCATCGTAAACAGATAGCTGAACGAGCGATTTGGCTGCTGCTGCTACTAGCACTCGGCTGGCTCGTCTTCTGCTCCCGCACCCGCGCCGCCTACGCCCGCTATCCCCTCGAATACTTACCATTTCCGCTCGTAGTTTGGGCTGCCTTTCGATTCGGTCAGCGCTACACGGCCCTCTCCAACCTCATCCTCTGCGGCTTCGCCATCTGGGGTATCGCCCGAGGCAGCGGCCCCTTCCTCAAACACGCCAGCAGTATCCCCCAAGCACTGTTATCCCTGCAAGCCTTCATCGCCGTCATCGCCGTCACCGGCTTAGTCTTAGCGGCCACCGTCGCCGAACGTCACCAAGCAGAAGCCTCCCTGCGCGCCAGCGAAGCCAGCCTCGCTAACGCCCAACGCATCGCCCAGCTAGGCAACTGGGACTTAGACCGCAACGCCCAGCAATTGCGGTGGTCAGAGGAAATTTACCGCATTCTGGGAGAGCAACCGGGAACTTTTGAACCCAGCCTGGAAGCCTTCTTGGAATACGTACACCCTGAAGACAGAGAATTAGTCAAAACCTCGATCGAAGCCGCTTTATTTCAGCAACAGCCTTACAGCATCGACTACAGGCTCATACTCCCCGACGGCAGCAACCGCACAGTCTACGAACAAGCCGCCGTCACCTCCCTCTACATCACCAGCACCGTCCAAGACATCACAGACAGAAAGCAAGCCGAAGCCGCCCTGCGTTCTTCAGAAGAAAGATTTTCCAAGGCCTTTCACGCCTCCCCAGTCGGCATCAGCATCTGCACCCTCACAGACGGATGCTTCCTTGATGCCAACGAAAGCTTTTTGCGCTCATTAGGCTGGCTGCGGCACGAATTTATCGGCCGCACTCCCAGCGACTTAGGAATGTTTGTCAATTCAGAAGACGGTGGGAGGCTCGCCCAGATTTTACAATCACAAAATTCGATCAGCAACCAAGAAATCAAAATTCGCACCAAAGCCGGCGAAGTGCGCGACTGGCTGATGTCAGTAGAACTCATCCACCTCGGCAGCACTCAGTGCGTTTTAATCATGACCACCGACATCACCGAACGCTTGCGTTCCGAAGAATTCCGCCGGGCCGCATTAGCCGCCGAAGCTGCAAATAGATCCAAAAGCATTTTTCTCGCCAACATGAGTCACGAACTCAGAACCCCCCTCAACGCCATCATCGGCTACAGCGAGCTCCTGCAAGAAGACGCCCGAGACCTTGGTGCCGAAGAGTTCATCGACGACCTCCAGAGAATTAACAAGGCTGGCCAGCACCTACTCACACTGATTAGAGATATTCTCGACTTGACCAAAATTGAAGCAGGCCACATCGACTTCCACCTTGAAACCTTCACCATTTCAACTCTGGTTGAGGAAGTAGTTGCCACGATCGCCCCGATGGCACAAAAAAATAGCAATATCCTAGAAATACAATGCCCCGAGGATATTGGATCGATGCACACCGACAAAACTAAACTCCGGCAGTCTGTGCTCAACCTCCTCAGCAATGCCGCGAAATTTACTTGCTCCGGCGCAATTACCTTCGCCATTACCCGATCCGTCGAAACCCCCGCCGACGCTGCAAACAAAGGCAAAAAACTGGGAGCGTATAGAGGAGGTGGCCAAGCTGAAAATAGCTTGTCTCTGTTATCTTCCGCTCAAGATTGGATCATTTTTACGGTCAAAGATACCGGCATTGGCATGAGTCCCGAACAGTTAGCCAGAATCTTTGAGCCTTTCACGCAAGCCGATTCTTCAACTACTAAAAAGTACGGCGGCACTGGCTTGGGGCTGACGATTACTAAGAAATTCTGCGAAATGATGGGCGGAGACATTACTGCATTAAGCGAGTTAGATAAAGGTTCTACTTTTACCATTCGGCTGCCAGCTATTTTCACAGACCTTTCGATCTCAACCGAAAAGTCTGACGACTAATATTTTTTTGACACTTATTTTTTTCCATGCCTGCAACTTTTGTTTACCTCTGCAATTGGCTGATTCTTTCGCTAGCAGCTCTGCAGAATTTGCACATAATTCCTCACATTATAAACTTAGTTTTTTAGAAGTTTTTTTAAAATATAGTAATTTTATGTTATTCGTAAAATTTTTACCCACCCCAACCCTCGCCGCATCCTTCTGAGGGGATAATAAATTCCCAAATAATTTAGAATTGCTATAGAGGTAGAAGATTAGGGTGGGTTAGATAACCCTAATTAATTTATGAGTAAATAGGAAAAGTGCTGAAATCGTTTCCGCTGGCATGGGAATAATAAATTTTCCTGTCCAGTACCCGCGCCCGCGATAGTTTTTTGGCTGCAACCTAGTTTTTGAGGCTAAGTTCACTTGATTAATATTCCGAACAGTTTTTCTATAGCCCAATGGCTTATTCTCGCTTGACATTGATTGACTGTGGATAATTCAATCAATGTCATCTCCACCCTAATCTTGAATTTAATTAATTAGACTTTTTTATGAGCCTTGCCCTGTAAAGCTTGTAGTATCGTTACCCAAACTTTCCTGAGTATTGACTTGATAAGATGATATTATTATTTTTGAGCGTGCTGCCCACATTCAGAGGATTGGTTAGTTGACCAACCTTAAAAGTTCGGAGAATTTATAATTAGCGCAGTTTGAAAGATTTTGGAGAGGAGACACGATCCCTCGGCTTCTCAATAAAACCTGTGATAGACTTCGATCCCGTACTTGTCCCCTAACGGTATACCTACGTATATATACTATTAATTAAAAAGATATACTGTAGAAAGTTGCTTACAAAGCGCCAGAAAATATGCACCCCCACCTCCAGCGCCAACTCGAACAGCTCGGTTTAGTCGGCGAGTCTCCCCCTCCCACTGCTGAGCAGTGGCAGCTTTTATTAGAGCAGGTAAGTTTTAGCTATGACGGAGCTCAGAGTCAGCAAGAACTTCAGCAGCAGGATTGCTTGAACTCGGAGACGGTGGCATTAAAGGATTTAACTGACTCGCCCCAGTCCCCTCAAGACTCTCCAACAGCTTCAGAATTCGATCGACTGCGGGCGATTGTCAACAGTTTGGGGGCGGGATTGTGTATCCTTGACGCGAAGGGCTGTGTAATCTCGGTGAATGCAGAGACAGAACGCTTGCTGGGGTGGCGAGAATCGGAACTTGCAGGCGTTTCTCTGCTAGAGCGCATCGGGAAGCAAAATAAAGGCAACAAATCCCAAGTTTTGACGGCTCCGAAACAGTCGCCCAGCAAGAGTGAAGATGGGACGATCGCACCTACACTAGATTTACAAGAGGCGATCGCTTCCAGTCAACCTTCCAGCAATTGGGACGACGAGTTTTTGTGTCGCGACGGCAATATTTTACCCGTTTCCTATTTTTTCCATCCCGCAGTTGAGGGCAGCGAAATATCAGTCTTGGTGTTTTTTGACATTAGAGAACACAAGCAATCGCTCTCGATACTGCAAGCAGTTCTAAAATCTACAGATGCAGGAATTCTGGCGGTTGACAGAAACGGCAATATATGTAATTATAATCAGAATTTTCTAGAGATGTGGGGTTTGTCCGCCAGCCAAGGAAAGTTGAGCCGATCGACCTTCGGCACACTCACAAACACGCTCAAAACAGGATTCCCATTCGACAGGGAACAATTAAAATACCCGCAAAGATTTCTCGAAAACGTGATCAAAGTGTCGGCAGATTCAGAGACTCAAATCAGCGAATTATTAGAATTTAAAGACGGAAAAATTCTTGAATTAAATTCGTTGCCATCAAAAGTCGGAGCGAAAACAGTCGGTAGAGTCTGGAGCTTTCGAGACATTACCGAACTCACAAAACTAGAACAATCTTTGCAGTATCGAATAGAATTCGCTCAGTTGATTGCCCGTTTGTCAACCAATTTCATCACCCAGCCCTTATCAGAAATAGACAAAGGCATCGCTCAAACCCTGGAAGCGATAGCCACCTTGAGCGGCTTTAACCGCAGTTACATCTACCTGTTATCAGAAGACAAAACCCGCGCCGACAAAACCTACGAATGGTGCGGCGAAAGCATTTCGGCAGTCAAAGACAGCACCGACAAACAAATAGACATCGCACAAATCCCTTGGATCGCAGAAAAACTCGATCGCGCCGAATACATCTATATTCCAGAAATCGGTGAACTCCCGCCCCCAGCAATCGCCGAAATAGCCTATTTTATCGGTCAAAATTCAGGCGAATTCCAGACAGACTCCCCATCCCAAACAGTCAATCAAACAGCAACCGCCTCAATACCTTCGAGTGACGCTTCCCTAAATAATTTAGAATTAAAAAAACAGATAAAAAATATTCAATCGCTGATAATTATTCCCCTAATTTATAGTAAAAACCTAGTAGGATTTCTCGGATTCGATGGCTTAAAGCAAACAGCAGGTCTAGCAACCGAAATATCCACACAGCTAAAAATGGTAGGAGAAATGCTCGCCAATGTCCTAGAGCGCAAGCGAGCAGAAGCAGCTTTGAGACAATCCGAAACAAAATACCGCAGCATCTTTGAAAACGCAGTCGAAGGCATATTCCAGACAACGCCGACCGGGCACTACCTCAGCGGCAATAGCGCACTAGCCAGAATTTACGGCTACGAATCCTGTACCCAAATGCTCGCCGAACTCACCGATATCAACCGTCAATTTTACGTTAACCCCAATCGGCGCGCCGAGTTTATCGCCCAATTGCGCGCGCGCCACCAAGTGTCAAAATTTGAATCCCAAATATACCGCCGAGACGGTAGCACGATTTGGATTTCCGAAAACGCGCGCAGCATCTGCGACGAAAACGGCAGCGTTTTGTACTACGAAGGCACAGTCCAAGACATCACCGATCGCAAACAGGCAGAATCCGCCATGCAGTTGGCCCTAGAAGCAGCAGAATCCGCCAACCGGGCAAAAAGCACATTTCTTGCCAACATGAGCCACGAACTTCGCACACCCCTCAACGCCATCATCGGCTACAGCGAAATGCTTCAAGAAGAAGCCGAAGAATTGGGCAGTTGCGAATCCGTCCCCGACCTCGAAAAAATCTGCAGCGCCGGCAAACACCTGCTGTCCCTGATTGACGACATCCTAGATATTTCTAAAATTGAAGCAGGCCGAATGGAGCTCTACCTAGAAAGCTTCGACATCCATACCTTAATTGAAAGTGCTGTTGCCACGGCCAGGCCACTGGTCGAGAAAAACGGTAATACCCTAGAAGTGTACTGTCCAGACAACCTCGACACCATGCACGCGGACATGACAAAAGTGCGGCAAGTGCTGCTTAACTTGCTCAGCAACGCTGCCAAGTTCACAAAAAACGGGAGAATTGCGATCGGAGTGGAAAGAATTAAAAATGAACAATTAAAAATGAAAAATCAAGAGGAATCTTCCCAAATTTTAATTTCCAACTCCGAATTTTTAAGTTTCCGCGTCGCCGACACCGGCATCGGCATGACACAAGAGCAATTGCAGCGAGTTTTCCAACCTTTCACCCAAGCTGATGCCTCGACTACCCGCGAGTACGGTGGCACCGGTTTGGGACTAGCAATCAGCCAGCGCTTCTGTCAGATGATGGGCGGCAGCATTGAGGTCAGCAGCACCTTGGGCGCAGGCACCACTTTCACCGTGCTCTTGCCCAGCGCCATCAAACAGCCGGAAATCCCCAACAAAGTCCACGACAGCACTAGCCCTCCGGACGCGCCCGCTGTCGGTACGGTGCTGGTAGTTGACGACGACCCGATATCGCGGGATTTGATCGAGCGCACCCTCAGTCGCCAAGGACTGCACGTAGAAGTCGCCGGCAGTGGCGAGCAAGCTCTCCGGCTCGCTAAGCAACTACGGCCAGACGCCATTACCCTGGACGTGATCATGCCCGGAATGGACGGCTGGGCGGTACTCTCAGCGCTGAAGGCCGATCCTGACCTTGCCGAAATTCCCGTAATCCTGCTATCCTTTGTGGGCAACAAAAGCCTCGGCTTTGCATTGGGTGCCTCGGACTACCTCACCAAACCAGTGGACGGCAAACGGCTGGCTGCCTTGTTGAATAAGTACCGACGCGACCAAGACGGCGTTGCAAGTAACAATTTGTGTCAGATTCTAATTGTGGAAGACGACGTTGCCACGCGCGAAATACTGCGATGCGTACTAGAAACACAAGGCTGGGCAGTAACGGAAGCTGACAGCGGACGCGCTGCTCTCGATCGGCTAAAAGTTGCTCGCCCGCACCTGATATTACTGGATTTGATGTTGCCAGAAATGGATGGTTTTGAGTTGATCGGGGAAATTCGCAAATCGCATTCAGGAGATCCTATACCGATTGTTGTGATCACGGGGAAAAACTTGACACCGGCCGAAAGCCAGCAGCTAAACGGCTACGTCGAGCGGGTGCTACAAAAGGGAGTCTACAGTTGCGATAGTTTGTTGCGCGATGTTCGCTCTATAGTCAATGACAGGTTCGATCGCAGGTACGACTCGAAAGGCAAGGAGAACACCAATGGCTAAAATCCTGTTGGTCGAAGATAACGAAATGAACAGGGATATGCTTTCCAGGCGTCTGGCCCGCAAGGGACACGAGGTCTTTATTGCTGTTGACGGTGCTGAGGGAGTGTCGATGGCGCTCGCGAAAGTACCGGATTTGATTCTGATGGATATGAGTCTGCCGGTTCTAGACGGGTGGCAAGCAACGCAGCAAATTAAGGCGGCTCCTGAAACTAGCAGGATTCCGGTGATTGCGCTGACGGCTCACGCAATGGCGGGCGATCGTGAAAAGTGTCTTGCTGCAGGCTGCAATGACTATGACACTAAACCGGTCGAGTTTCCCCGACTTTTGGGTAAAATTGAAACTCTTCTGAAAGAGGCCCTGACATGAAAGGTGACGAGGGCAGCGTGCTGGTTGTTGACGACAATGAGGTAAACCGCGATTTGCTGGCCCGCCGACTTCAGCGTCAAGGCCATGTGGTGACTGTTGCTGAAGATGGTCTCCAAGCTCTGGAAATGTTGCGAAGCGTTCCTTTTGATTTGGTTCTTCTAGACATTATGATGCCGCAAATGAACGGCTATCAGGTGCTCGAAAGTCTGAAGGCGGACGACAATTTGCGCTACATCCCGGTGATTATGATTTCGGCGGTGGACGATATCGACAGTATCGTCCGGTGTATAGAGTTGGGGGCGGAGGATTATCTTTCTAAACCGTTCAATCCGGTATTGCTCAAGGCTCGGATTAGCGCTTGTCTGGAAAAGAAGCGGCTGCGGGATAAGGAACAGGCGTATTTACATGAGTTGGCGCAGGAAAAGGAAAAGTCCGAGCGTTTGCTGTTAAATATTTTACCCAAGGCGATCGCGCAGCGCCTGAAACACGGGGAAATTACCATCGCAGACAGTTTCGCTGAGGTGACAGTGATGTTTGCCGATTTGGTCGGTTTTACCAAGCTTTCGGCTCATTTATCGCCGGCTCAGTTGGTGGAGTTGCTCAACGAGATTTTTTCGGCTTTTGACGAGTTGGCCGAGCGCTACGGACTTGAGAAAATTAAGACGATCGGCGATGCTTATATGGTGGTTGGCGGTTTGCCGACGCCCAGCGACGACCACGCCGAGTCGATCGCGGAAATGGCGCTGGAAATTCAAGCAGCGATGACTAAGATACGTACCAAGGGAGGTCAGCCGCTCAGCATCCGCATCGGCATCCACACAGGCCCGGTGGAAGCTGGGGTAATCGGTACTAAAAAATTTACTTACGATTTGTGGGGAGATACGGTAAATACAGCTTCCCGGATGGAATCTCAAGGTGTCCCCGGCAGCATTCAGGTGACAGTTGCTACCTACGAGCGCCTGCGGGATAAGTACGTTTTTGAGGAGCGCGGCGTGATTCCAGTGAAGGGGAAAGGCGATATGATGACTTATCTGCTTGTGGCTCGAAACGCCTCATGACAAATGACCAAATGACCAATTACCAAATTGACAAATGAGCGTAAATTCTAACCTTTTAATGTACGCCCAATGGGCGGGAATTCTGACAGGAGCTTTAGCTATTTTAACAGTTATAGCATTTATCTTCAAATGGGGTTTTCGCTTCCGATTGGTAGGAGTGACAAGCTTTATGGGAGTAATTGCTGCGAGTATATTCGGTCTGGGTTTGGGACTGTTTTCCCGCACAGAAATTCCCGGTGCAGTTCGCTATTCTTTAGTTTACGATACTGGCGGCGCTCAAACAGTAGTTACTGTGCCACCTACGATCACGGAATCGGAATTAGAAGCAACGATGCAGCAAGCTGCTGCGGATTTGTACTCTCCAGGGCGCTCTGGGCGGGGCAGAGACTACATGACAATCCGGGTTCGTACAGTTGTACATCCTGAACCGGGGCTGTCGCAGCCGCTGTTTTTGGGCGAGGTGAGGCGATCGCTCGCGACTCGTTATGATGACAAAATGGCGATCGAAATCTTCCCCGAAAAAGTCGCAATTTTGAAAAAATATCAAGCTTAAAAATAGGCTGCAGCAGCATTCTTAGGACTTACGCATGGGGGATCAGGAACCGGATTTTTTACAAAAATACTTCGTTGTAACGCGCAGATTCGCTAAAAAACCCGGTTTCTTTGGTCCTAGTGCGTAAGTGCTGAAAAAATAATTTAAAACTATAAAAATAATATCCAATTATGACTCAAGAGTCAGAAAAATTACTAACAAACCTCTACAATGCTTTTGACCCATTCTATCCTTTACCAGCAGGAGATCCGCAGTATGTTGACTGTCGGGAAGTGCGAGGAGATGGCGATATTATCGAAGATTTGGGCAGAAAGATTAAGCTATCGCAGCGAATGACTTGTCAGTTGTATGCTGGACATCGCGGTGCGGGAAAGTCAACAGAATTGCTGCGACTTCAGGAATATTTGCAAAATCAAGGCTGCTTTGTAGTCTATTTCGCGGCTGACGAACAAGATATTAATCCCGAAGATACTGAATATACTGATATTTTGCTAGCTTGCACCAGACATTTGTTAGAAGAACTCAGAAATGCGAACTCTAAACCTTTACGCGATTGGATGCGAGATAGGTGGGAAGATTTGAAAGATTTAGCGCTAACCGAAGTGTCTTTTGAAACATTGAGCTTAGAGTCGCAAATTGCTCAGTTTGCCAAACTGACGGCGAATGTCAGAACCGTACCGAGTCTGCGCCAAAAAATTCGAGATAAAATTAATCCCCACACAACGACGCTGATTGATGCGCTGAATGAGTTTATTGTTGATGCTAAAAAAAACTTGCCGGATAAATCTTCGCAACTTGCAGTGATTGCCGATAATTTAGACCGAATTGTGCCGTTTTCCCAAGACGGGAAACGCAGCAATCTCGACGAAATCTTTTTAGACCGCACTGAACAACTCAAAGCTTTAGATTGTCATGTCATTTACACCATACCGATTTCTATGGTGTATTCTAACCGCGCTACTGAGTTAATCAATAATTATAACGACCCGCAAGTGTTGCCGATGATTATGGTGCAGAATCCAGACGGCAGCACCAACGAAGCGGGACTTGCTAAAATCAAAGAGTTGATTGAAAAGCGGGTAAAACAAGTCAATCCGAATCAATCTTTAGAAACAGGATTGTTTGACAGTCGAGAAACTCTAGAACGCCTGTGTTTGATGAGTGGGGGTCACGTCAGAAATTTGCTGTTGATGATGCAAGAAGCAATAACTCGCACCGAGGATTTGCCAATTACTGTAAAAGCAGCGCAAAGGGCAATTACTCAAGCGCGAGATGTCTACCGCAGAACTCCTGAAGAAGGCGAATGGCAAATCTTAGCGAAAGTCTCCCAAACTCAGCGCATACTGAACGATGAACAGCACCGCGATTTATTGTTTAGCCGCTGTATTTTGGAATACCGATACTATGATGAAGAAGGAGAAATGCAGCCTTGGTATGATGTTCATCCGCTGATTAAAGGAATTAAGCAATTTAAAGATAGTCTTGCACAACTTGAGCCATGACGCCAGAAATAATTGATTGGGAGGCCGATTTACCGCCAGCAGAACCAGAGGAAGAATATCAAACTCTGGTACGCACTCTCAAACGGACAAATGGTTTCCGGTTGTTGTTTGTTGAGTGTTCGCCGGCAGAAGGTGAACGCTTGATTCCGAAAGTTCAAGGGGATGTGCCACAGAAAAAGATTGAAGCTTTAGCGCTGGATGAGTCGGTTTATAACTTTTATAACATAATTGAAGATTTGCCAGAACGAGATGCAATTAATATCCTGTTTGTGAAAGGCTTAGAATATTCACTGTATGAATATGAAAAAGAAAAAAGAGAAATCGGATGGGAAAGCAAGGATATTTATTCTTATAGTTGGCGGGGTGTGCCGCCTGTTTTAATTAATTTAAACCAGCAGCGGGAAAGGTTTAGAGATGATTTTAAGATTTGTTTTGTGTTTATTTTGCCTCGTTTTGCAGTTAATTATTTGATCCAGCGAACCCCGGATTTCTTTGATTGGCGTTCGAGTTTATTTAAGTTATCAATGGATAAAGAACTGCTGCAACTAGAATCAAGGCAGGCTTGTTCCGAAAGAGGGAAGCGAGAAGATTATCTAGCTTTGACTTTCCCAGAAAGAAAACGGGAATTGGTGAGGATTCAATCTTTAATTGATGAGGATGGGCAAACACCCGAACAACAAGCAGAATTGTTTTATGAACAAGGTTTATTGTATGGCTATGCTAAAGAATATACAAAGGCGATACCCTCTTTCGACAAAGCCTTAGAAATCAAACCCGATTATGACGAAGCCTGGTACTATCGCGGCATTGCACTGGCTAATTTAGAAAGATGGGAAGAAGCGATAGCCTCCTATGACAAAGCCTTAGAAATCAAACCAGATTATCACGTAACCTGGAACAATCGTGGCAAAGCACTGGGTAATTTAGGAAGATGGGAAGAAGCGATAGCCTCCTTCGACAAAGCCTTAGAAATCAAACCCGATTATGACGAAGCCTGGTACTATCGCGGCATTGCACTGGATGATTTAGGAAGATTGGAAGAAGCAATAGCCTCCTATGACAAAGCCTTAGAATTCAAACCCAATTCATACCAAGCCTGGTATGATCGAGGCAATACGCTGGATGATTTAGGAAGAGGGGAAGAAGCGATATCTTCCTACGACAAAGCCTTAGAAATCAAACCAGATTCCTACGAAGCCTCGTACAATCGAGGCAATGCACTGCGTA
>NZ_JAUBQH010000051.1:0-33751 GCF_036701145.1 Microcoleus sp. Pol17C6 | reverse complement strand
ATTTAGGAAGATGGGAAGAAGCGATAGCCTCCTACGACAAAGCCTTAGAAATCAAACCAGATTTACAGGAAGCCTGGTACAGTCGGGGCATTAAATTGGGTAATTTAGGAAGATGGGAAGAAGCGATAGCCTCCTACGACAAAGCCTTAGAAATCAAACCAGATTTACAGGAAGCCTGGAACAATCGTGGCTGTGGACTGGGTAATTTAGGAAGATTGGAAGAAGCGATAGCCTCCTTCGACAAAGTTTTAGAATTCAACCCCGATGATGACTTTGCTTGGGAAAATCGGGCCATTGCACTGAATAATTTAGGAAGATGGGAAGAAGCGATAGCCTCCTACGACAAAGCCTTAGAAATCAAACCAGATGATGACGCAGCCTGGCACCAGCGGGGCATTGCACTGGGTAATCTAGGAAGATGGGAAGAAGCGATAGCCTCCTTCGACAAAGCCTTAGAAATCAAACCAGATTTACACGAAGACTGGTTTAATCGGGGCAGGACACTGGATAAGTTAGGAAAATTGGAAGAAGCGATAGCCTCCTACGACAAAGCCTTAGAAATCAAACCAGATTTACACGAAGGCTGGTTCAATCGGGGCCATACACTAGATAAGTTAGGAAAATTGGAAGAAGCGATAGCCTCCTACGACAAAGCTTTAGAAATCAAACCAGATCTACAAGAGCTTGTCTGGTACATTCGGGGCCATACCCTATGTAATTTAGGCTTATTAGAAGAAGCGATAGCCTCCTACGACAAAGCCTTAGAAATCAAACCAGATCTACACGTTTTCTGGTACCTTCGGGGCCATGCACTATGTAATTTAGGCTTATTAGAAGAAGCGCTCGTCTCCTACGACAAAGCCTTAGAAATCAAACCAGGCAAAGCGATCGCCTGGTTATTTTATTTAGGCTTATTAGAAGAAGCCATCGCCTCCTATGACAAAGCCTTAGAAATCAAACCAGGCGATCACTTTGCCTGGTACAGTATTAAACATCTGCGTTTTATAATAAAGCTTGCTGTTATGCGTTGCATAGTCAAATTGACCAAGCGATTCAGAAGTGGCAGCAAGCCATCAATCTGAATCCTGACGAATGGCGAGAAATGGCAAAAACTGACTCGGATTTTGACAGCATTCGATCGCATACTCGGTTTCAAGCCTTGATTCAAGGATAGGGATTTGCCCTTGGGCGGGGCGGGTTTATGAGATTGTTGGTTTTAGAAGACAATTATTCTTGGTAAAACCCGCCGCTACAGCATCAAAAATACTCTTATTATTTATTAGTCTGCAAAGGCGGACTTGGCTTGACAAGAGGCGCTTTCAACCCCCTATCGCTCACAAGGGTTACGTGAAAATGATATCTTGGATGAGGTTTGTCACACCTCAGTACGATCGCCCTTTCCTCTTTTCTACGCAGTCCTATAAAAAATTAGTATTAATCTATACCTACAAATCCAAACTCTAGAATTATAATGAAAAAAATTGAAAAAGCTCCCAAATTCCTGTAAAATTGCCATAAATAACCAAATAGGATCGATCAAAAGCACTCAAAGGCGAAAAAGATCGCATATAAAAAAGAGGCGTTGCTTAATCAGGGTATGAAAAAAATAACTTGAAAATCCCGAAGCTTTGTGGATACTGGTTTCTCTAACTTGCATATTTAGCCCTTCATACCCTAAATCAGCAACGCCAAAAAAGAAAAGAATCAATTAGACAGAAAATAAAGAGGTGAAACCCCTTGCAAAAATTAGCCAGCATAGAAAAGCCGATCGACTCAGGGGAAAAATCCATAGCAGTCAACACCCAAAAGGCTCAAACATTTTACGATCGCGGCAACGCCCTAGAAGCAATGGGACGATTCCAAGCTGCGATCGAATCTTGGGAAGAAGCGATCGAACTTGAACCAAAATTTTATGAAGCCTGGTACAACCAAGGCGTAGCCCTAAAAAAATTGGGCCAGCTAGAAGAAGCGATCGCAGCCTACAACAAATCCCTACAAATCAAACCCAACAATCCCGAAGCGTGGTATAATCGCGCCAACGTTTTGCGGAAGCTCAACAGACTCTCAGAAGCGATCGCATCCTACGAAAAGGCGATCGCACTCAACCCCAGCTACCCCGAAGCTTGGACGAACCGCGGCAACACCCTCGTCAGCTTAGAAAAATTGTCAGAAGCGATCGACTCCTACGACAAAGCCATAGCCATCAAACCAGACTACTGCGAAGCTTGGTACAACAAAGCATTTGCCCTGAGAAAATCCGACCAAAATACAGCCGCGATCGCCTCCTTCGACAAAGCGATCGAACTCAAACCCGACTTGCATCAAGCCTGGTACAACCGCGGCTTAGCCCTAGCCGATGAAAAACTCTACCCGGAAGCCGTCGCCTCCTACGACAAAACCCTGCAACTGCGGCCGAATTCCGCCGAAGCCTGGAACAAACGCGGCACGGCGATCGCCCAAATGGGAGAATTTGAAGCTGCGATCGCATCCTGGGACAAAGCCCTCGCACTCAAGCCCAACGACAGCGAAACCTTTTACAACCGCGGCTTAGCCTTCGCCAACTTACAGCGCTTTGAAGAAGCAATAGCCTCTTGGGACAAAACCTTAGAGTTGCAGCCACACAACACCGAAGCCTGGTACAACCGCGCCGTCGCCCTCAAAAAAATTCAACGATTTACCGAAGCGATCGCCTCCTACGATAAAATCATCGCACTCAAACCCGACGACCCCAACCTGTACTATCAAAAAGCTTGCGTGTACGCCCTGGAAAAACAAGCAGGCGAGCTCACAAACAGCCAGGAACTTGTAGCTACCAGCATCCGGCTGGCGATCGAAAACTTATCTAAGGCGATCGAACTTAATCCCCAGAAATACCGGAAATTGTGCAAAAATGACTCTAAATTGCTTACAATACGGGAAGAAGTGCGGTTTTTAGCTTGATTTCAGGGTAGCTATGATTGATGGATACGGATGCCGCACTGCAACCTTTGTAGGCAAAACAGCACCATAAACCCCAATCATGCAAACCCTAGACAAAACTCAAGCAAAATTCGCTCAACTGGCAGCCCACCTCAGAGAAGTTAACGACATCGAATCAGCCTCGTCGCTGCTGCATTGGGATCAATCAACTTATATGCCCCCCAAAGGTGCAAGTGCCAGAGGCCGCCAGTTGGCTACTCTCAAACAAATATCCCACGAAAAATTTACAGATCCAAAAATAGGTGAACTCCTAGAAGACTTGCGTTTCTACGAACAAACCCTCCCCTACGACTCCACCGCAGCCAGCCTGATCCGCATAGCGCGCAGAGACTACGATCGCGCCGCCAGAGTCCCCGCAACATTCATGTCAGCACTCTGCCGCCACCAAGCCGACTGCTACGAAGCTTGGGCCGCTGCCAGGGCAGCCAACAACTTCGCAGCCGTTGAGCCGTATCTCGAAAAAACCCTAGAATTAAGCAGGCAATACGCTGACTTTTTCCCCGGTTACGAACACATCGCCGATCCGTTGATCGATCGTAGCGACTACGGCATGAAAGTATCCCTGCTGCGCCCGCTTTTCGCCCAACTGCGTCAAGAATTAGTGCCGATAGTTGAAGCCATCACCTCCCAACCACCGGCCGACGACTCCTGCTTGCACCAAAATTTCCCAGAATCCCAGCAACTAGAATTCACTCGCAAAGTCGTAGAACGCATGGGGTACGACTTCCAGCGGGGACGGCAAGACACCACCCTGCACCCGTTCATGACCAACTTCTCCATAGACGACGTGCGAATTACCACCCGCGTCTATGAAGACCACTTGGATCAAGCACTATTCAGCAGCATCCACGAAGCCGGACACGCCCTCTATGAACTCGGAAATTCCCCGGAATTTGAAGGCACGCTTCTGGCAGGTGGCATTTCCTCCGGGGTTCACGAAAGTCAATCGCGACTTTGGGAAAATCTGGTCGGGCGCAGCCGCGGTTTTTGGGAATGTTTCTACCCGCAACTCCAAGGCATATTTTTGCGACAGTTGGGACACGTATCCACTGACGCATTTTACCGGGCAATTAACAAAGTCTCGCGATCGCTCATCCGCACCGACGCCGACGAAGTAACCTACAACCTCCACGTCGCCATCCGCTTTGACCTAGAATTGGCCATGGTAGAAGGAAAACTAGCAGTGCGAGACCTCCCCGAAGCCTGGAACGAACGCTATAAAACCGACCTCGGCGTTGTCCCCGCTACCGACAGCGAAGGCGCGATGCAAGATGTTCACTGGTATGTTGGTACGATCGGCGGAATGTTCCAAGGTTACACCCTCGGCAACTTGATGAGCGCCCAATTCTACGAAACAGCAGTAAAAATCAATCCTGAAATTCCCGTAGAAATAGAACGGGGCAATTTTACCGTACTCCACGACTGGCTCAAACAAAACATCTACCAGCACGGCCGTAAATACACCGCTGTCGAATTGATCGATCGGGTTACAGGTTCACCTTTAACTATTGATCCATTTATCCGTTACATTCGCCACAAATACGGGGAGTTTTATGTCATTTGAGGGATAGCAACTTCACTTTGCAGACTTTAACATTACAAAAAAAGTAGCCGCTTAAAACAAAGGGCGATACTGTTTGAGTATCGCCTAATTCCACAGCGGAAATCCCAAGTCTTAAATAAGGGAGTATGTATGTCTGAACTCTTTCAGACTGTTATCGCCAGCGACGAAAAAACCGAGTTGCGTCAGTTTCTCAGCGATTTACGCGCTTTGGGTAACACATATTTACTGCGAAACGACATAGTTAACGCTTTTGCCGCCTACTGCACCAAATACGAAAAGCAGGAACATTTCCATCAATCTTCTCTTTTAAGCAAACTCATTTACTACGTTCAGGAAATTATTCTCGAAGAAGGCAGCCTTTGCGTCCTGCTGCGACCAAAAATTGCTACAATGGAAATAGTGCGAGTTGCAGACGACTTGACTGTTGAGCAGATGACAGTGCAAGAATTGCTCGACGTGCGCGATCGCTTCGTCAACCACTTTCACCCCCAAGAAGGCGGCATTCTCGAACTAGATTTCGGCCCTTTTTACGATTATTCCCCCACAATTCGCGACCCCAAAAACATCGGCAAAGGAGTGCAATTCCTCAACCGATACCTTTCCAGCAAACTGTTTCAAGACCCCAGACAATCGCAGGAAACTCTATTTAATTTCTTGGGCATTCACCGCTACAACGGCGTACAATTACTAATTAACGATCGCATAAAATCCCAAGAACAACTTTCCGAACAAATCAAAAAAGCCCTCACCTTGGTCAGCGATATTTCTGAAGAAGAACCCTACGAGAGATTTCGATTAGTTCTGCAAATGATGGGTTTCGAGGCAGGTTGGGGAAATACCGCCGCCCGCGTGCATGAAACCCTAGGACTTCTTGACGAATTAATTGATGCCCCCGATCCGCAAATCCTAGAAGCATTTATTTCTCGTATCCCGATGATTTTCAAAATCGTCCTAGTTTCTCCTCACGGCTGGTTCGGCCAAGAAGGAGTTTTGGGGCGGCCGGATACGGGAGGGCAAGTAGTATATGTTCTCGATCAAGCGAAGAGTTTAGAGAAACAACTGCAAGAAGATATTCATCTGGCCGGTCTCGATAGTTTAGGAGTAAAACCTAAAGTAATTATTCTCACCCGGTTAATTCCTAACAGCGACGGCACGCGCTGCAACGAACGTTTGGAAAAAGTTCACGGCACAGAAAATGCTTGGATTTTGCGGGTTCCATTCCGCGAGTTCAATCCCAAACTGACTCAAAATTGGATTTCGAGATTCGAGATTTGGCCTTATTTGGAAACTTACGCGATCGATTCCGAAAAAGAACTGCTGGCTGAGTTTCAGGGCAAGCCAGATTTAATAGTCGGCAACTATTCCGACGGCAACTTGGTAGCGTTTTTGCTGTCTCGCAAACTCAAAACTACTCAGTGCAATATTGCCCATGCGCTGGAAAAATCTAAATATTTGTTAAGCAATCTCTACTGGCAAGAATCCGAGGAAAAATACCATTTTGCGCTGCAATTTACGGCTGATATAATTGCCATGAATGCAGCTAATTGTATTGTCACCAGCACCTATCAAGAGATTGTCGGCCAACCCGATAGTGTCGGTCAGTACGAATCTTACCATTGTTTTACGATGCCGGATTTGTACCACGTTGTGAACGGGATTGAACTGTTCAGCCCTAAATTCAACGTCGTGCCGCCGGGAGTCAACGAAAGTGTGTATTTTCCCTATACCCGGATAGAAGACCGGGTGCAAGAGGATCGCGATCGGCTCAACGAACTGCTGTTTACTCTAGAAGACCCCGAACAAGTCTTTGGCAAACTCGACTACCCGCAAAAGCGCCCTTTATTTTCGATCGCCCGGCTCGATCGCATTAAAAACCTGACAGGCTTAGCAGAATTGTTCGGAAAAAGCCAGGAGTTGCAAGAAAAATGCAACTTAATTCTAGTAGCTGGCAAGCTGCGGGTCGAAGAAACCGAAGACTACGAAGAAGCAGAAGAAATTAAAAAGCTCTACGCTATTATCGACCAATACAACCTCCACGGTAAAATTCGCTGGCTGGGAGTGAGGCTTTCCAAAAGCCTGTCCGGCGAAATCTACCGGGTAATCGCCGACACCCAAGGTATATTTGTTCAGCCAGCATTATTTGAAGCTTTCGGGTTGACAATTCTCGAAGCAATGATTACCGGGATTCCCACTTTCGGGACGCAGTTTGGCGGCCCGCTGGAAATCATTCAAGATGGCGTAAATGGGTTTTATATCAACCCGATCCACCACCAGGAGACTGCCCAAAAACTTCTAGATTTTTTATCTAAATGCGAACACAATCCCAACTATTGGTATGAAATTTCAACGCGAGGAATTGACCGAGTTTACAGCACGTATACCTGGAAAATTCATACTACCAGGCTGCTGACGCTGGCGCGGACTTACGGTTTTTGGAACTACTCGTCCAAAGAAAACCGCGAAGATATGCTCCGCTACCTAGAATCGCTGTTTTATCTCATTTACAAGCCAAGAGCAAAGGCTTTATTGGCAGAACACGCAAATCGATAAGTCGCGAGTTTGGCTTTTTACATGAAATCCCTTGGTATCGGAATTCTTCCTCTCTCTCTTTTCTTTCTCTGTATCCTCTGCGTCAAGAGGGGTTTAATAATTCCCATACAACCGAAATTGATATTACGGGGAGATTGAAGGAAAAAACTTCGCTTTTCATAGATCAACTTTGTAGAAAATTCGCCTGTAAAGATTTGTGAATGACGGCACGTTTTGTACCATAAGACTGAGGCTAAAAGACGTGGTTTATACGAGAATATGAGCTTTGGTAACGAAACATCTCGGAATCAAGCGGGTTTATTAGGAATAGTGCGAACCGGCCCCTACTTCTAACAGGTAACTTGTGAGTGCTGGTGTCCCGATTGCTGAAATTCTAGAGACCGGGGCAGATATAGCAACCGCGCCAGACGCTTAGAACTTTCTTAATGGCTCAAACCAATGCGGTCTATTACCCCTTCCCTCGGACTTTTTGTTACCCGATCGCCAAGTGAAATGGCCTTGTTCCTTCTTCCTTTTGCTATATGTCTCAGAAAGCAGTCCGGGTAATACAATTAGATTTAGAAACATGAAAACAGCGATACCTTGTCAAACCTCACTAACAGGATGAAATTTATGCGTGTGACTACTGTTACGATTTTCAGCTTGATCGCTCTGCTAGCTCCCGGCTTAACCCGAAAGGCAATTGCTGCTTTTGACTCCGAACCCTTGGTGCAGGAACAGTACCGCAGAGACTTTACGGCTCCCGCCGATCCGGGTGCCTCAGCATCGCCCGACGGAAAGTCCCAAGCAGATATGTTTAACAAGCCTTTTTACGCCGGCGAGCAGCCGCCAGTGAGAAAGGAAAAAACTATCTCGGCGGGAGCTGACGGGCCAGAAGTTGCAGCCATACAGCAACGGTTGCAGGTGCACAGTTTCAAGGTGGGGACGATCGACGGTACCTATGGCTCTCGCACTACATCGGCGGTTCGTGCCTTTCAGCAGTCTAAAGGTTTGAACGCAGATGGCATTGTGGACAAAGAAACTTGGACAGCTTTAGCAGCAGATCCGGCATCAGCTTCTGAAACTGTGCAGAGCACTCCTCCAATTCTGAGCAATGCTGCTGTTCCCGGCAATCCTCCAACTCTTCTAAATAAAGGCGCTGTCGGTTCCAAGGTGAAGACGTTACAGGTGCGTTTGGAAATACAGGGTTACGATCCGGGCCCCATCGACGGCATTTTTGGCGCTCGCACTGCTACGGCTGTCAAGAAATTTCAGGAGTATAAGGGTTTAATGGCTAACGGCATGGTGGACGAAACAACCTGGAAGGCGCTCGGCCAAAAGTAAGTGACAAGTGAAAATTACGGAAAATGGCTGTGACGATAACTCATGATTGAACCCGGTGTCCAAAAATGACCGGGTTTCTCGATGTTGGGCGATCGAGCAATTTGCTCATCACCCTGCGGATTTATCAGTGGGTCGCTTCCTTCAATCTAAAATCTAAAATCTAAAATAGATTGATCGATCGCTCTGTTGTGTGCTATAGTATTTAAATGTCAAAATGCGGATATGGCGAAATTGGCAGACGCGCCAGATTTAGGTTCTGGTTCCGAAAGGAGTGAAGGTTCAAGTCCTTTTATCCGCACTACTCTTAACGCTTTGTAAATCAATAGTTTCAGGTGTCAAGTGTCAAATTATTTGTCAAACGGGCAGTAACCTGTCCACGGGGACAAATAATTTGACACTCGACATTAATGCTTCAACCTTCATACTCTGCCCTCTCCTGACGAGTTGCTTTACGTGCTGAAATAATCCGAATGACATTTTCTTCACGCTCAATGTGAACCACATACAGTAGATTCCACCGACTACCTAGCCCAATCACAGCATCACGCGCTTCCTCATTGCCGCTGGCATCAACGACAACTAGAAATGGGTCAAAGAAGGATTCAGCAGCTTGTTAAAAAGTAACCCCATCATGATTTGTGGGATTGATCCACGCTTTTGAGTCGTCCCATACAAAGGTAATGCCATTGAGTACGAAGTATACATTCATGCTCCCTAGTATAGGTAAAATGTATTTACAAGGTCAATACGTTTTTTTAGTTAGATGATTGGTAGACAGGTAACAGCACTTTAGCAAACGGCTCAGGCGCTGGGTGCAGTTTATGGGCGGTATCGATCAGTATCAACTGCGCGATCGAGTATTTCAAAGTCAACTAGATCGACTAACCCATAACCATTCTCAGAAAACCAATATTCTCTTCGTTCTAGTGCATCTGCAAAGGCCTCCAGATAAACTCGAAAATTAGGTGCAATAAGCCATCGGGTAGCCTCCTGCCACTCTACAATAATGACTTGTCCAAAATTTCCGCCTGCTGCTGGAGCTAAATCTACGCAGTTGCAAGCACCATTGCTTTCCATTGTAAATGGAATCCAATTCTGGTTCCACCAACCGTTCCAGATTCCTTCAAAAATGTTGTCACGATCGCACCTAAAATTATCGTCTGAACAATCCTGCCATTTTTCAGATATTTCGATCGCGCTTTGGAGAGAGAGGAACTCCAAGTTGGGGAACAGGGAATAAGATTCTTCATCCTGACCGTTATGCACGCGGTAAGACAGCTTGAAATCTTCGGGAAACTCTACAGCAAAGAATGCTTCTGCTCGATCGATCTCCTCATCAGTAGCGCCCGGTCTGAGACTTTTCAGCACTTGAGGTGCATTGGCTGCCAGCCAATTATCAATTCTTTCCCAAATTATTTTCATGAAAAAACCTCCGAATCTCTCTTTTATACCTGAGCATTGTTAGACCGATCCTTACCCGATCGCCCCTCTCTAATTCAAGGTTTCGATTGTAACAGTACCATCCTCAACTGCTTCAATCTGAACCTTTTTTCCATCCTTTGTTCTCTCTGTACCCTCTACGGTTTGTTCAATCTTTCCCCCATTTACCTCAATCTTTTTCTGCTGACGTTCCGAGGCAGCTTTTTGCAGCATTTTCAACTTTTCTGGGTCAGCATTCGATCGCCAAAACAACTTATGATCCTTAATTTTAACGCAGTTTTCCTCCAAACACTTCACCCATTCCCGATGTTTTTTAACTACGCCAAGATCGAGAATCCCTAACTTCTCTTCTTGGCGGGTGAGTTTCGCAAACTTGTCATAATGGGGATAACTCGCAGTAACAAAAGCTTCTTTTCTCACTAAAATTGGCGGGTTGTACACATCAGAATAATCTTGATAACTGACAGAAAGGTCGCGCAAATCTATGTGCATAGAAGTGTGAAGGGCGGGATGGGGGTTAGTGTCAAAATCGGGATAAAATAAATAGGAAATCTGCGGTTTGCGAGCGTAAAATTTGATGATTGTCGCGCCGTCAAGTCTGCCAATTGTGCGGTTGGCGCAGCCTTCGTAAAGCCTGAGCAAAGGGTCTAGTTCTTCTAATGCAGAGACGTGAACTGAAAGAGTACCGGGCTGTTTGTAGCCGATCGCACTATCTTCGCAGCAATCCGCAACAATATCAGCTTTGCCCAAACTGTACAGCATTAAATCAGCCAAAGTGCAAGCTTTTTGATAATTGTCGAACAAACCTTTGATGTCGTTGCGGATTTGAGCTGGGAGTCGGCGCATTGAAGGCCGATCGCCCAAACCGATCAGAGCCAGATACACCAGCAAATCCTGGCGGCGCTTGTCGGCGATTTTCTCCCAATCATCCGCATCCGTTGCTTGCAAAATCACCCTCCAAGCGCGATTAAAACTGTGAAATTCCTCCTTAATTGGCGATTCTTCGGCTAATTCGCCTTTAACTGGAAGGCGGCCCCGATCGCTCACAAAAGCCATCAAAGGAGCCAGCATTTCCGCATAATCCTCAAACCGCTTAACTTGCGATCGCACTCTGGGAGTCGATAAGTGCGATCGAAACCGAGAAGCACGAAAACCTTCACCCTCCGCAGCATCCCGAAACACAAAATAAATCCCCAAAGCAACAGGAATTGCATCCACACTCAAAACTTGGTCGATATAAACCTTCAACTCTTCTTGTTCGTAATACTTCTGAAAAGTATTCCGAGAAGTAATCACCCCATCCCCGTAAACAATTTGACCTTGTTGGCGATCGTCAATCAAAACCTGAGCTGCTACAACTAATAAATTCTTAGTTAATTCCCAAGCATTCAGCAAAGCTTCTCGGCGTTCCGCCAAAGATTCAATGACATTAATCACGTAACCAATATTCACAATATCAGCACAAATTCGCGGAGTATCCGGCTGATAGTATGGGTCCCAACCAGAGATAGCATAACCCTCTTGTGCAATATATTTAATATCCCCGCCGTAACCGCAACCGTAATCAAAAAAAGTAGCCCCGTCCCTCGCTAAATCTGCTTCTAAAACCAGACGCAGAGGTTTAGAAAGCGAATTGCGTACCATTGCAGCTTTGTGTCGCTCGATTTTAGGAATTGATAGCTCACTATTCTCCTGTTTCAAACGCTCGACAACAGTATGATCTTGGATTTCCACACCGCAATATCCCAAATATTTGAGCCAACCCTCGCGAGTGCCGATAACGCTAGTATTGTCAAGCAGCCCCCACTTTTCCTCGCAGCGAGTCAGCCTCGAAAACTTTTCGTAATGGGGATAATCTGCTGCTACAAAAGTTTCCTTACGGTGCAAAACAGGGGGATTTTCGCTGTTGCTGTAATCGAAATATTTAACTTCCCCAGTTGCTAGATTAATCTGGATGCTGGTTTGCAAACCAGGATGAGCATCTGTATCGAAATCTGGGTAAAAAAGATAAGATATTTTAGGTTGATGGAGTGAAATTTTAACTAAAGTTGCTTCATCAATATTTTCCAGAGTGCGTCTGGCACAACTTTCGTAGATTCCGAGGACAGGGTTGAGTGTCTGCAAAGCCGAAACGTGAACGTAAAAAGCGGTCGGTAATTTTTTTCCAACCTTGCTTTCCCGACAGCAGCGAGCCACTTTTGCTAGGAGATTCTCAACACAAAAATTATTGATTTCTTCGGGGGGGGACGGCACAGCATTTACCGATTTTTGCTCACCAACCGCCTTGTTTTCATACACTAAAACTTCCTGAGCAAAAACCCTCAAAGGCGTAAGCATTTCTTCATGATTTTCTAAGGAATTGATCTCTAAGATATTGTTTGTACTGGTATCGTAATTCATAGCTAAATTAATTATTTTTTTAATTAACCGCAGAGAACGCAGAGGACAGGGAGTGAAGAAACCAACAAAATTTACCTATAATTTCTATATGTATGATGCACACTCCGTACCGTACCGCTTTATTTCTTAGTCTCTTAGAGAGGGACTTCGTTTTTGTAATGGCGATTTTTATCGCCGACTACGATTGACTACGAGCGAGTAAGATATTAACCCAACATTCGAGTTTCCACAAATTCTTGAACCAGGGCTAAATGACTGGACAAACTCACTAATATATTCTCAATCCTCTCAATATTTAACAATTCCACCTCTGGTGTTTCAGATTGAAAGCATCGCGCTTGATGCTCCAATTGTGCGGCCAAATCCGACATCAAAGCAACTCCCACATTAGCAGAAGTTCCTTTGAGACGGTGGGCTTGATATTCCACAGCTTGCCAATCTTTAGCTTCTACGGCTAGTTTGGCCGCAGCGATATCAGCTTGAGCGTCTGCCACAAAAGCTTGCAAAAGTCGCTCTGGCAATTTAATATTGACTCGTCCGAGTTGCTCCAATCTGCTCTTGTCGAACAGTCCGTCGTAGTCTCTATGTTCCCAAGTTTGAAGTGCGATCGCCCTTGGTGTCGGCAGAGCTACAACCTGCGCTTTTTCCATAACTTCTGTATAATTTGTTGCTAAGTGAGATTTATTTTCCGAATTTATACTTTTAACTCCATACTTATTTTCACCCTGAACATTTAGGGCTTCATACTTTTTCAGGGCCGCCGCCAAAGCATCTAAATCTACAGGTTTGCTGAGATAATCGTCCATCCCCGCCGCCAGACACTTTTCTCGTTCCCCCGGCATAGCATGAGCAGTTAAAGCCATCACAAAAGTATGCCGATCGCTTCCTTCGATTTGCCTCAACTTTTGCGCCGTTTTGTAACCATCAAGTACCGGCATTTGACAGTCCATCAGCACTAAATCATAGCTTTTTTTTGCCAGCAAATCCAGCGCTTCTTGACCGTTGACCACGCAGTCAGCCTGATAGCCTAAAACTGCCAACTGTTCGACAAGAACTTGTTGATTGATCGGGTGGTCTTCCGCCACCAAAATTCTCAGCGATGACAGCGAATTCGGAGTAACATATTGAGAATTAACTGGCGGCAACTTGCAAGTATTAGCAGCCTCCACTCTCCCAAACTCGCCCGTTCCCTTCACCGGCGCCTGCAAAGCCTCAAGCAGGCGGCTTGGTCGCACCGGCTCGATCAAATATCCGTTAAAACCCCGACTGCAAAGCGATTCAGCCTTCGGCTGTTCTCGCAAACCAGTCATGGCGATTAACGACCCAACTGTCGAGGTCGATCGCACTTTCCTAGCAAATTCCTCTGCATCCAACTCCGGCATTTGCAAGTCCACAAGCACCACATCCCAGCTTTTTCCACCCTCTCCCGAATTCTGAGAAATCCTGCCTTGGGCATTTTTAAACCAACTAAAAGCCTCAGCAGCAGTTTCTGCCTCGTCGCAGCGCGCACCCCTACTTTGAGCGATTGATCGCACCGCTGCCCTCCTCAAAGCACTTCCAGAGACTACTAACAGCTTCTTGCCCGCAAGTTCGGGATCTTGAGGCTCCACTGGCAACTGTTTTTCCAAAGGTACCGTAAACCAAAAAGTCGAACCGCTGCCTAGCAAACTGCGAACTCCAATCTCGCCGGACATCATCTCCACTAACTGCTTACAAATAGCCAAACCCAAACCCGTCCCGCCGTAAGGCCTAGTAGGAGAATCGTCTACCTGAGAAAAAGATTGGAACAGCTTTGTTTGCCCTTGGACCGAAATTCCAATGCCAGTATCCCGCACCGAAAATAGCAATCTTGCTTCTTGTCTACCGTCGGCCCGTCGGTTGCCCTGTTTCACAGTTACGTGAACTAGAACTTGACCGCGATCGGTAAATTTTATGGCATTACCCGTCAAATTCAGCAAAACTTGCTTCAATCTGCCCAAATCGCCCACCAACTTTCTCGGCACTGAGCTGTCAACTAAAATATTCAATTCAATACCTTTTTCTTCGGCCAAATGCGCTATAATTTCTATCACCGACTCAACGCAACTATCCAAATCAAAATTAGCCTTTTCCAGTCGCATTTCTCCAGCTTCAATTTTAGAGAAATCGAGGATATCATTAATAACATTCAGCAAATGCTCAGCACTGCGGTAAATCGTCTGAGCACAGTCCCGCTGTTTCTGTTCTAGAGGAGCGCGCAGCAGCAATTGAGCCATTGCCAAAACCCCATTCATCGGAGTGCGAATTTCGTGACTCATGTTCGCCAAGAATTGCGACTTCACCCGGCTAGCTTCTAAGGCAGTTTCCCGCGCTTCCACCAACTCATTAATCTTGTCGGCAACCATCACGATTCCCCCGACTTTCTCGTCTGGATCGTACCAAGGGTGAGCAGCCCACCGCAGGTACAGAACCGATCCGTCGGCTCGTTCCCAGGCATCTTCGCTCACAGAAACTACCTTGCCTTTGAGCACTTCTTGGTACATTACTTTCCAGCGATTCGGTGTATCTGGAAACAATTCGTAATGGCTAAAATTATTCAGAGACGGCAAGTTTAAATTAAATTGACTAACCCATTTTTTAGAGTTAGCCATATAGCGCATTTGTGTATCGAACATCGCCATTGCTACAGGCACGCAAGTAATAATTTGTCTCAGTTGCTGCCGTTCCCTTTCCAGAGCGTCTTCCGCCTGTTTCCGCTCAGTAATGTCGCTAATCATGCCTGCCATTCGCAGCGGTTTTCCTTGGGAATTCCGCTGAGCTTTTCCCTGAGAAGTACAGTAGCGGTAAACACCGTTCGAGTGTAGCAGCCGAAATTCTACATTATAGTCTATTTCTTGTTCTAAGTGAGCGGCGATCGCCGCGACAATTCCCTCCTTGTCATCGGGGTGCAGGCGGTTGTATAGAGCGTCCATAGTCCTGCCAAATTGCTTTCGCGACAAACCGATAATTTCCAAAAGGCGATCGTTCCAATAAACCTCATTTTTACTTAAATCCCAATCCCAAATTCCGTCGTTCACTCCCTCTAAAACTAACCTGTATCGTTCCTCACTTTCCTTGAGCTTTTGACTGGTATGAAACGCCTGAAATTCTGCGCGGTAAACGCGCATCGCATTGGACAAACTGCGAGACAAACTTTTGGGAGAAAGCTTGTTTTTAGCGATATAATCAGAAGCTCCTGCCTTCATTAATTCCACAGCAATTTGTTCGTCGCCTTGACCTGTGAGCACAATTAAGGGAACTTTCAGCCCAGCTTCTCGTAGATATTTTACTAAACTCAGTCCGTCACCGTCCGGCAATCCGTAGTCGAGCAATACGCAGTCAAATTTGCACTCAAATATTTGATTTAATAGCAGCCCTTTTTCGGTCTCCTCAACCTCGCTTAAAGGTTGAGATTTATTTGGTTTGGAGAGTTTCGTGGTAGCCTGCATAGAATTTTTGCTGACCGAGAGTTGGGCCAGGGCATCCGCGCAGTCTTCTGCTTCAGTAACTTCTGCCGAAACACCAGCGGACTTGAGCGAACGTTTGATCGCCATTCGATCGACTGCATCGTCATCAACTATCAGAATTGTGAGAATTTTGTCCATAACAACCGAATTGTGGATTACTCCGAAAAAGCTGCAGTCTGGAAAAAGGAATTAAAATAACGGCAGCGCTGAAAAATCACCAAGCCAGATCAAAAAATAAATTTTTTATTAAATTTTCCCAATTTTAGGGAATTTCGCTTAGCATCCAGTATCTGTTGAGGGTAGCCATCACTTCCACAAAGTTAGAAAAAGTAACGGGTTTAAGAATATAACCCGCTACATTCAAATTATAAGCTTTTACTTTATCTCTATCTTCATTAGAAGTTGTGAGGACGATTACTGGAATCGACCTCAAACATTCATCCAGTCGCAATTCTTGCAAAAACTCGATCCCGCTCATTCTCGGCATATTCAAGTCCAGCAAAATCAACCGGCGCGCTTGAGGCATGGGAGGATCTATTTTTGCTTCTCCACGTAATATAGCTAGAGCTTCTAATCCATTGGCAGCAATGTAGAGGGGGTTGACGATGTTATTTTTTTTGAAAGCTCGCCGGACGTTCATCACATCAACCTCATCATCTTCTACCAAAAGAATATGAATTTTTTTGTCTTGCATAAATCAGCCATTTTATAGATGTTTTTTAAGCGCCCGTCTCGTTGGTAAGGTTTAGTCAGCACGGATCGCGAACCCAGCAGGTTTAATCTCTATTGTCGTTTGTCAAGAATCATTTATGGTTGGGCCGCTCGCGGGATCTACCTGCAGGTGTACTCGCCCCTCATGCTCTGAGTGGCGCAGCCGAGATCCAAAAACTCGCCAATAACGCCCGATCGAGCTACGGTAAAATCTAAAACTCATCTACATTATTAATCGCCATGTCAGCCGATCGCAAACTCTACGAAGGCAAAGCCAAAATCCTCTACTCCACCGAAGACAGCGAAATTTTGCTGACCCACTTCAAAGACGACGCCACAGCCTTTAACGCCCAGAAACGCGGCAGCATCGTCGGCAAAGGCGAAATCAACTGCGCCGTATCCGCCCACCTGTTTCGGATGCTAGAAGCCAAAGGCATTCCCACCCACTTCATCGACACGCCGGCCCCCAACCAAATGCGAGTCTGTCGCGTCCAAATCTTGCCCTTGGAAGTCGTAGTCAGAAACATTGCCGCCGGCAGTCTTTGCAAGCAGACCGGACTCGCCCTCGGCACAATAGTCAATCCCCCGCTGGTGGAGTTTTATTACAAAAACGACGATTTGGGAGACCCGCTGCTGACCCGCGACAGGCTGCTGCTAATGCAGTTAGCCACCCCCGAACAAGTAGACCAACTAGAAATCGCCGCCCGCGAAATTAACGAAATACTCAAAGAATTTTTCAGCCAGTGTGGCATCACCCTGGTAGACTTCAAACTAGAATTCGGGATCGACCAACATCAAAATCTGATCCTCGCCGACGAAATCAGTCCCGACACCTGCCGCCTCTGGGACAACGCAGAAGCCGACCCCGACGCCCGTGTTATGGACAAAGACCGATTCCGCCGCGACTTAGGATCGGTAGAAACCGCTTACCAGCAAGTTCTCCAACGCGTTCTCGCTCAGAAAGTCTAGAGGCCTTGGTAATGCGCTAGAATTGCACAGTTTGTCACCCTTCTGTTTTCGATGTCAGCAATCAGCGGTCAACAGTCATCAATTAGCGGTCAGCGCGAAATTCCACCGACTTATATAACTAATGACTAATGACTAATGAATAATGACTAATGTGGTGTGTGGATTGCCCAAAAAAGTGAACAAAAATGCGTTTATCTGCTGTATTGGTGGCAGTTTTTACTGCCTCAGCAACATTCGGGTTATCAAATTCGGCAAGTGGCCAAACATCCTACTCTGAATCAGCAGAGGAAGCTGTGGCTGCCCTTCCGCCCGCCCCGTCGATCGAATTACCCGATCGCCCCATTCCAGAATTAACCCAAAACCCTCCTCAAAACCGCAAAGCCGCTAAAACCAGCAAAGCCGAAGCCCTAAAAATAGCGGAGGCCCCTGCCAGAGGAGAGGACGACCGCGATGATCCCCCAAACCGAGTCAGAGACACCCCCTCCCCGGTTTCACCTCTGAGCCTTGAAATCAAACCCGAGCTAGCATCCAACCCCTCCCCCGCCTCTAGCAGCCAAAACGCCCTGCCAGACGCGCAACAGGACAGCTCGCTCCCCCCATCGGAAGCGGCTGTAACGCCCGCCTGGATCGCAGCAGAGCTAGGGAAACCAGAGGAATCAGGGACGATCGCTCAAAACGCCCAAGTTACCCCCAGACCGGCCCCGACCAGACAGCCGGCTGACACCGTTCCCCCATTACCCCCTGGCCCAGCACCGCAGCCCAGACAAACCCCCGCACCCGCCGGGGCGGCAGAACCGCAAGTGCTAGTTGCAGAAGTTACAGTCACCGGGGCGACGGACGACCTGGAAAGCGAAATTTACCGAGTCATCAGCACCCAACCAGGACGCACGACCAACCGCAGCCAACTGCAACAAGACATTAACGCCATTTTTGCCACGGGCTTTTTCAGAAACGTGCGGGCAGTACCGGAAGACACTCCGTTGGGCGTCCGGGTGACTTTTATTGTGCAGCCAAATCCGGTGCTGCGGGGAGTGACAATCACCGGTCAGCAAGTGCTTCCCCAAAGCGTAATTGACGAAAGCTTCCGCGATCAATACGGCAAAATTCTCAACCTCCGCCGCTTTGAAGAGGGAGTGAAAAAAATTAATGCGTGGTATCAAGACAACGGCTATGTTTTGGGCCAAATCACTGATGCCCCGCAAGTAGCAGACGACGGCACTGTCACCCTGGTAGTGGCAGAAGGCCAGATCGAATCCGTTGATGTCCGCTTCCTGAACAAGGAGGGAGAGTCAACGGATGCCACGGGTCAGCCGATCGGAGGCAACACACGTCAGTTTGTCATCACCCGCGAAGTAGAACTCAAGCCCGGAGACATCTTTAACCGCACCAAGGCGGAAAGGGATTTGAGACGGGTGTTTGGTTTGGGAATTTTTGAAGACGTGCGACTTGCCTTGGAACCGGGAACGACTGACCCCCGCAAGGCAAGGGTAATTGTCAACGTCATTGAGAAAAATACCGGTTCTCTGGCGGCGGGTGCGGGTTTGAGTTCCGCTACGGGTTTGTTCGGTACGCTGAGTTACCAGCAGCAAAACTTGAGAGGTAGGAACCAGAAATTGGGGGCTGAAGTACAAATCGGGGAACGCCAAACGTTGTTTGACCTGAGTTTTACCGACCCCTGGATTGCGGGCGATCCTTACCGGACTTCTTATACGATTAATGCGTTTAGAAGACGATCGATCAGCGTGATTTTTGACGGCGGGGAACGGGAAGTCAGATTGCCGAACGACGATCGACCCCGCGTCGTCCGCACCGGTGCCGGCATCAATTTCACCCGTCCCCTGTCGCGCAATCCTTTTGCAGATCCTGAGTGGACAGCTTCAGTCGGCTTGCAGTACCAGCGAGTCTCAATTACCGATCGCAAAGGCAGGCGCGAGTCCGAGGACGAACTCGGCAACCTGTTGAGTTTTAGCGATTCGGGCTCGGATGACTTGACAACTTTGCAAGCAGGTGTTGTGCGCGATCGGCGCAACGACCCCCTCCGCCCCACTAGCGGTTCGCTGCTCAGGTTTGGGATGGAACAATCGATTCCTGTAGGTTCCGGCAGCATCCTGTTAAACCGCCTGCGGGCCAGCTACAGCTTGTACCTACCAGTCAAGTACACTAACTTTACCCCCGGCCCTCAAACCCTGGCATTCAGTTTTAGAGGCGGCACCGTCTTCGGAGATTTGCCTCCCTACGAAGCCTTTGCCTTGGGGGGCGCGAACTCGGTGCGCGGATACGACGAAGGCGACATGGGAGCAGGTCGCAGCTTCCTAGAAGCCAGCGTTGAGTACCGTTTCCCGATTATTTCGTTTATCGGCGGAGCGCTATTTTTGGATGCTGGCACCGACTTGGGCACGGGCGAAGAGGTCCCGGGCGACCCTGCCGGTATCCGCGGAAAGCCGGGTAGCGGTTACGGTTACGGCCTCGGCGTGCGGATTCAATCTCCTTTAGGGCCGATCCGGATCGATTACGGTATCAACGACACTGGCGACAATCGAATTCACTTTGGGATTGGTGAGCGATTCTAATTGGGAATTGGGCATTGGGAATTGGGCATTGGGCATGGGGCATGGGAAATTGGGCATTGGACACTCGTACTGAGCGTAGTCGAAGTCTTGGGCATTGGACATTTAGAATTGGTAATTGGTAGTAATTAACTAATAACTAATAACTAATAACCAATAACCAATAACCAATTACCGATGCCCAATAACCAATTACCAATAACCAATTACCGAGACCCAATTCCCAATGCCCCATGCCCAATGCCCAATTCCCAATAACTAATGACTCAACGTACCTTAAAATCTGAATTTGAACTGTCGGGAATCGGTTTGCACAGCGGCGAACAAACTCGCGTCCGAGTTTTGCCTGCAGAGGTTGGGGAAGGCCGCTATTTTGTCAGAATAGACTTGCCCGGTGCTCCGAGAATTCCTGCAAAAATTGAGGCGGTTTGTCAGACTGCACTTTCAACTGAACTGGCAGGTATCGATGCTCAAATTCGCACTGTAGAGCATTTATTAGCCGCTTTGGCCGCGATGGGGGCGGATAATGCTCGAATTGAGGTTGAGGGGCCGGAAGTGCCGCTGCTGGACGGTTCGGCTCTGGTTTGGGTAGAGGCGATCGCCCATACCGGCTTAGTTCCTCAAGAATCGAAGCAAGACCCCACTTCCTCCTTCGTCCTAGAACAGCCAATTTGGGTGCGCCACGGGGATGCCTTTGCAGCAGCTTTACCGTCAGCGGAAACTCGGTTTAGTTACGGAATTGATTTTGAGGAACAGGCGATCGGCAATCAATGGTACAGTTGGTCGCCAGAGGCAGAAACTTTTGCTAGCGCGATCGCCCCAGCCCGCACTTTTGGACTTGCTCGCCAAGTTGACCAATTGCGACAAGCAGGTTTGATCAAAGGTGGTACCCTAGAGAACGCCCTAGTTTGCGATCGATCCGGCTGGCTCAACCCGCCTTTGAGATTTGCCAACGAACCAGTGCGCCATAAAATCCTAGATCTAGCAGGCGACCTCAGTCTGCTCGGAACTTGGCCAAAAGCTCACTACTTGGCTTACAAAGCCAGTCACAACCTGCACGTCCAACTCGCCCAAGCCCTGAAATCGGAAGCTCTAGCTACCCTAGATAAAAGTTAGGAAAAAACAAGTGATCTTCTGTTAAGATTGCATCTTCCTTCTGCCTTCTGCAATACCACACTCAAAAGTCTTCAAGCAATGTCTACGCTGACTGAAGTTAACA
Organism: Microcoleus sp. Pol17C6; assembly: GCF_036701145.1. Classification (NCBI taxonomy): domain Bacteria; kingdom Bacillati; phylum Cyanobacteriota; class Cyanophyceae; order Oscillatoriales; family Microcoleaceae; genus Microcoleus; species Microcoleus sp. Pol17C6. The sequence goes on along the minus strand of NZ_JAUBQH010000051.1, from coordinate 12,544 downwards.
CCCTCAATACTGCTAATTCTGAATCCGTACCCACCAAAAACGGTGAAGATTCTCCAGCGGTTAAATCTACTTTTACTCTCGAAGAAGTTCAGAAATTATTGCCTCATCGCTATCCTTTTGCACTGGTTGACAAGATTGTTGATTACGTGCCGTCCGAGAAGGCTGTAGGAATTAAAAATGTGACTTTTAACGAACCGCATTTTCAAGGGCATTTTCCCGGACGGCCGATTATGCCGGGAGTATTAATTGTCGAAGCGATGGCTCAAGTTGGCGGTATTGTTCTGGCTCAGTTGCCCGACATCAAGCAAGGATTGTGGATGTTTACCGGAATTGATCAAGTCAAGTTCCGTCGTCAGGTTGTACCAGGCGATCAGTTGCTGATGACTGTAGAATTGCTGTGGGTAAAACGCCGCCGCTTTGCAAAAATGCAGGCTCTGGCTGAAGTTGACGGACAAAAAGTTTGTGAAGGAGAATTGACTTTTTCGATGGTAGATTAAGTTGGGAATTGGTGAGTGCTTGCGGGTAGTTTTAAGTGTTGAATTTTTAATTTAAATTAAAACCGCGAAGCCTTCCTCGGAATGAAGCAATCTTAAAATTTAAAAATATCCTTCTTCCCTCTTCCTTCCTTCTTCCGTCAACATCCATTCGTTTAATCCGTTACACTGCGCGTTGCCAAACTTCCTTCCCACTTACCAGCAAAACAACTGACAAATGCTTACTTTGATTCACCCAACTGCTGTGATTCATCCCCGCGCTGAACTTCACCCAACTGTAGAAGTGGGAGCTTATGCTGTAATTGGGGAAAGAGTGAAAATCGGGCCGGATACTAAGATTGGCGCCCATGCAATTATAGACGGGCTAACAGAAATAGGCGCTCGCAATCAAATTTTCCCCGGTGCGGCGATTGGTTTGGAACCTCAAGATTTGAAATACGAGGGTTCTCTGACTAGGGTGAAAATTGGCGACAACAATCTCATTCGGGAATACGTGACAATTAACCGCGCTACAGGAGCCGGAGAAAGCACGACAATTGGCAATCATAATCTATTGATGGCTTATGTTCATGTGGGACACAATTGCGCGATCGCCGATCGAGTAATTATCGCAAATGCTGTAGCCTTAGCCGGACACGTTAAAATCGAGTCTCAAGCCCGCTTGAGCGGTGTTTTGGGCGTTCACCAGTTTGTCCACATCGGCCGCTTGTCTATGGTTGGCGGCTTGAGCAGGATCGATCGAGACGTACCTCCTTATATGCTAGTCGAGGGAAATCCTTCGAGAGTGCGAGCAATCAACAAAATAGGTCTCGAACGCGCTGGTTTTACACCAGAAGATTTGCTAGTTTTGAAGAAAACTTTTCGTATTCTATACCATTCTGGCTACACTCTCAATCAAGCTTTGGAACAGTTGGATTTGTTGCCAGAAAACCCCCACTTGCAGCACCTGCAGAGATTTGTGCAGCAGTCTATAACCAAAGGGCGGCGCGGTTTGATTCCTGGAAAAAAGTGAATCAGGTAGAATAAACCTATGAACTAAGCGACTGTTGCCCTATGAATGTATATACTTCAGTCAAATCTACATCCCCTGAAACAGAATCAGATGGCTGCATCAGGTTCTCAGATGTTAGTTGGGAGCAATTTGAAGCTATAGAAGCAGCTTTTAAAGATTTTCGAGGTGTGAAATTTTTCTATCTCGATCGACTACTGCAAATTATGACTGTCTCGCCCGAACACGAAATAATCAAGAAAACTCTCTGTATGCTGGTAGAGGCATATATGAGAGCAAAGGGGCTTCGATTTTACGGCAAGGGCGGCCTGACTCTAGGTAACAGAGAATTAGGCGGTAGAAAAGAGCCAGATGATTCTTATGATATAGGAACGCAAAAAATAGTCCCAGATATTGCTATTGAAGTGGTAATTACCAGTGGCGGGATAAATACTCTAGAATTCTCCAAAAGATTGGGCGTTCGGGAAGTCTGGTTTTGGCAAAATAGTCAGTTATCTCTCTATTACTTAACAGGTAAAAATTATCACGAGATGGCCCGAAGTACATTCCTTCCCGATCTGGACTTAGAATTACTGCTAAGCTGTGCTAATATGCCCGATCAATATGATGCTGTTACCGAGTTATTAGCAAACATCTCACCTGTATAAAGTCAGAATATGAAAATTTTTATCAGCACTGGTGAGGTTTCTGGCGATTTGCAAGGATCTTTGTTAGTGGCAGCCTTAAAACGTCATGCTGTCGCCGCCGGTTTGGAGTTAGAAATAACCGGATTGGGCGGCCCTCGTATGGCGGAAGCTGGGGCTACAATTTTAGGCGATACTGTGGGCATTGGTTCTATGGGCCTTATAGAATCAGTGCCGTATATTTGGCCCACGATAAAAGTTCAGCAAAAAGCTAAACAATATCTCAAAAACTTTCGCCCCGATGCTGTTGTATTGATTGATTATTTGACTCCAAATCTCGGTATTGGCAGCTACATCCGGCGCTGTTTGCCTGATTTGCCGGTGGTTTGGTACATCGCACCTCAAGAATGGGTTTGGTCAATTTCTCCTCGCAATACTGATCTGATTGTCAATATTTGCGACCAACTTTTGGCAATTTTCCCAGAGGAAGCTAGTTATTATCAAAAAAAAGGAGCCCAAGTGAGTTGGGTTGGTCATCCTTTGGTGGATAGAATGCAATCTGCGCCCAGCCGGGAAGTTGCCCGCAAAACTTTGGGAATTGAGCCGGAACAGGTCTCGATCGCTCTAATTCCCGCTTCCAGACACCAAGAACTCAAGTACCTGATGCCGGTTATATTTGAGGCTGCTCAAATTATTCAAGCTAAATTGCCGGAAGTTCATTTTTGGATTCCGCTTGCTAACAAAGCTTTTCGCAGCAAAATCGAACAGGCGATCGAGAATTACGGTTTGCGGGCTACTTTGTTAGAAAATCAAACTCTGGAAATCTTGGCTGCTGCCGATCTGGCGATTACTAAATCTGGTACTGTTAATCTGGAGTTGGCTTTGCTGGATGTTCCGCAAGTTGTCCTCTATCGCGTCAGTCCAATTACGGCTTGGATTTTTCGCCACGTCCTGAAATTTTCGATTCCTTTTATGTCTCCGCCCAATTTGGTGCAAATGAAGCCGATCGTCCCGGAGTTACTGCAAGACGACGCTACTGCGGAAAATATAGTGAATCACGCACTGGAATTGCTGCAAAATGCCGATCGACGCCAGCAAACTTTGGCAGGTTATCGGGAAATGCGGGAAAGTCTCGGAGATGTGGGTGTGTGCGATCGGGCCGCTGTGGAAATCATGAAAAATGTTAAATTAAATACAGCTTCTTAAAGCATTTTTCGTCTTGAAAGGTTATGTATAAACCCGGTTTATTTGTGGCTGGATCGTGGACAAACCTACGATATATTACCAGAAACGCGGTTGATTTCCTTAATTTCTATTAAAGCAACTTTGTTATTGAAATGTTATGCCAAGCAATCGGAAAAAGCGACCGATCGCTGTTGATTTATTTGCAGGCGCGGGCGGCATGACCCTGGGCTTTGAACAAGCAGGTTTTGATGTAGTTGCATCAGTCGAAATTGACCCTATTCACTGCGCCACACACGAGTTTAATTTCCCGCTGTGTTCTATTCTGTGCAAAGATGTCACACAGCTTACGGGATCGGAAATTCGGAAAAAATCGGCGATCGGGCGGCGCGAAATAGACGTAGTAATCAGCGGTTCGCCCTGTCAAGGATTCTCCATGATGGGCAAGCGCGATGTGGACGACCCGCGAAATTCTCTAATTTTTCACTTTCAGCGCTTAGTTTTGGAGCTAAAACCAAAGTTTTTTGTAATGGAAAATGTGCCGGGAATTGCATCAGGAGAACACAAAGAACTCCTGAATGTTTTAATTAGCTCTTTTCTGAAACGTGGCTATAAAGTAGAAGAAAATTATCAAGTTCTCAACGCTGTTCACTATGGAGTGCCGCAAGCTCGCAAACGCTTGTTTCTGATTGGGTGCAAAGCAGGTTATGAGCTACCCAAATACCCTCAGCAAACTACTATATTACCTAAAATTAAAATTCCTAAACGCTATAAAAAAATTAATTTACCTGCTGTCCCGACAGTTTGGGATGCGATTGGAGATTTGCCGGAAGTGGAAAAGTACAGCGAGTTGCTGCACCGAGATTGGGTGATGGCGGAGTACGGAAAGTGCAGCACTTATGCGAGTATAATGCGCGGAATTGATGGTTTGGATGATGATTATTCCTACGATCGCGAGTACGATCGACAAATCCTCTCTTGTAGTTTGCGAACTAAACATTCTCAGGAATGTATGGAAAGGTTCCATGCGGCCAAACACGGCGAAAAAGAGCCGATCAGCCGTTTTTACAAGCTTCACCCCGACGGAGTTTGCAACACTCTCAGGGCGGGAACCGACAGGGCTAGGGGGGCTTATACTTCGCCGAGACCGATTCACCCGATCGCCCCTCGGTGCATTACAGTCAGAGAAGCTGCGCGACTGCATTCCTATCCTGACTGGTTTAGATTTCACGTCACAAAATGGCACGGTTTTCGCCAAGTCGGAAATTCTGTACCACCGCTATTGGCGAAAGCTGTCGCAGCGCAAATTATTAGGGCTTTGGGCGTGACAGCAATTAAGCCGAGTCTCAAGCTGACATGGGGAGATGATTCGTTGCTTAAACTGAATTGGTCGGAAGCAGAACAATATTATCTAAAAAGTTAAGAATTAGATTTAATTATCTATAATTGGGAATTGGTGAGTAGTAATTGGGAATTGGAAATTGGTGAGTAGTAATTGGGAATTGGGAATTGGTAATTGGTAAATAAGTAGTGATTTTTGCCTTTCATCTGCACACAGCGGCTTACATCAAATTGCATCACTACTTATGGAGGACTACACCAATTAAGCGCGGGTTAGCGTCCCCTGCATCAGTGAACACAGTTCGATGACCCGCACGAGATGTCCCCAGTAGTTAAACAAACCGGGAATGTATTCCGGCGCGCTGTGCAGGTTTTTCAAGGTAAAAGTGGGAACTATTTCAACTACTGGTCTGCAATCCAAGGCGTAGCGATCGTCATATACATAAAATAGCCAAATCAACATCTAGATATCAGGGGATATTTGAGATTGTGAAAGTCTGCCGAAAAACATTTTGATAAATTTCGCTGAGTTTTGCAACAATTACGAGTCTTTTGGAATTCTAGAGCTATCTTGGAAAAAGTGTATTTTCAGGAGACTCAAATACTATGGGTTGGTTTAAAAGACTGTTCGGACTCGAAAAGCCTGCACCCCAGGCTGAACCGATGGCACAAGTAGTACAGCAAGCTGCCCAAGCGCAATCCATCGCTCCTGCTAAAGTCGGCCCAGACGGAAATTTTGACGAAAGCGGCCTTGCGAAGCGGGTTGCTTTAGCTTTTGACGCCGATCCAGAAGTTGCTGATATCGAGACTGTTTATGTGGCTCAGCTCAGCGGCACGGTTGTTCTCAAAGGTCAAGTTCCCAGTCAGGAAATTCTCGACAAGTTGGTGGCGATCGCCTCTGCTGAAGAAGGTGCTGCAGGCGTGCAAACCGATCAGGTGACAGTTGGCTAGTTCTTCGGAACCGAAGCAGTTTCGCTCCGGGTGCTGCTCGAATTAGTCAAAAACTCGATTAAACCCGCTCCGGCGGGTTTTTTCTTGCCGTCTCCCCCTCAAAATATTAATTTTTGTAAATAAAACGGATTCATCTCAAAGAACAGTATAATTGAATACAGAAACTAAAAAAGTTTTAGCCAAAAAAACCAACCCTGACCTGACTGCCCTTTTTATCTTCATAAATATAAGGATCAAAAAATATGAAACTGACTTATCGCGGTTCAAACTACGAGTACGACATTCCTACAGTTGATATGGTCGAAGGCGAAGTGGCGGGCAAATACCGGGGCCAAAACTGGAACTATCGGTATCCTAGACACATTCCCAACCCCAAAAAATACGGTGGCACCAACAATACCAAAAAGCGAGATGCTCAAGCTGGCGATCGGGATGCCGCAGCAGCGCGCACCTCAGCGACAGTGGAATATTACCCCACAGTTGTGGAAGTGTCGCAAGTGCACCAGGCGAATATTTGCAATATTCTCGATCGTAGAAAGCAAGCAGCCAAGGCCAAGGGCGATGAAACACTGCTGCGCTTGCTAGAACTTGAGTGGCAGCAGATGGTCTGTTAGAGAAAAGCCTGAGAAAACAAAGCGTTTGTCAAGAGGGGGAAGTTGAGTTAAGCTCAATTTCCCCCTTTTGATGCTGTTTGTGCGATCGATCTTGCACCCTCGAAGCGATATCAATCGTCGGGATTTTGGGCGATGCGATCTTTTTTAATGCGATCGATCTCCTCAGCACTCTTTTGGGTGCGATGGGTTTTGACGATTAACTCAATACCTTGGGTTATCATCCAGGGGATAACATCGAGGGCTGGTTTACCTGAAAGCACATCGAGATTGCCCTTGATGCCGATAATGGCTGCTTGCAGGATAAATGCACTTGCGATCGCATGGCGGATGAACTTTTGTCGATCGCTTTGGCTGTTGTTTTTCATGTTCGGAACCTTGTTTGATTAACCACATCCACAGGTTCTCTTTGGGGTTGTAACCTTAATCAAGTCGTAGCGATCGCAGCCAAAAGTCTTGTAAAATCTGGATAGTAGGGGTTTGGGGTGGTAGAGATAATTTGGGGTAGCCCCAAACTTTGTGGTAATTTTTTGGACTTCTATGCCCAAATATACTTATGGTTCAGATATAAAAGCGCGAGTGCAGCGCCTATTGGAGGCGTTGCTTGCTTTTGTCAATTGGGAATTTGAGGAAAGCTTTGATATTGAGTTCAAGTGGGAAGCGGAAGACAGTACCAACCCCAAACTAATTGTCAAAACAACACTGGTCACTTTGGATTTTTTGATAGCAAAAGACAAATATCCTGGCAAGTTAACTAAACCTCAAATTCGAGAAGCGCTGAATCTGTTAAAAGACTTCTTGAAGATTTTGGAGGACAACCGTACCAAAACCAAGGGAGTTGATACCTGGCATTTCACGCTGACGCTGTGGTCAAAAGATCAGGAAAAGAACCTCAAGCAGTTTAATAAAGCCTGGGAAGATAGCAGACCAGAAAAATCTAAAGCTGTAGACGCAAATTCTCATAAATTGGATGAATTTGACTGGCGCGATATCTGCGACAAAGTATTAGCAACTCAACAACTCCGCCGCCAAGCAACAGCACAACAATATGAATTAAATATTTACGTTCCCTTGGGATTAATGGAACGTCCCAAAACACCAAACCCCATACCAAACCCCACAGGCGAAGAGTCACGCGAGAAAGAACCAGAACTGCAAATCGTTCAAACTTATAAAGATGATGCTTTTTTCCAGAAAGTGATTGCCGAAAATCGCACCGAAAAAGGCAAGCATATCGCGATCATTGGCGAACCGGGTGCGGGGAAAACTACCCTGTTAGGAGAATTGGCGGAACGGTTGCCGAAAAATTCCCCGGATTTTCCGATTTGTATTCGACTGGCAGATTTACGGGAAAGCACCATTGAAGATTATTTACTGGATAATTGGCTGAAAAAAGCGCTATATTTTATCGATGCTGATGCGGAAAATGTAACGCCAGAAATCAGAAAAGCTCTCAAACAACTGTTGTGTCAAGGTAAAGTGTGGTTGCTGCTTGATGCCGTGGATGAAATGGCGGCGGAATCCCCCGTGCAGGCGTTGGCGAAAATTCGGGAACAACTGACAGACTGGGTGGGTAAGGCGCGGGTGGTGCTAACTTGCCGTTTGAATGTTTGGGATGCGACGATTAGCAATACCCTGACGAATTTTGAGACTTATAAAACCTTGGAATTTGAACCCGATGATGTGGATAAGTTTATTCATCAGTGGTTTGAGCAAGCAAGTGAGGATGAGAAACGGCGCAATTATGGTAATGAAAGTTTTTGGCAGAAACAGGGAAAACAGTTACAGCAACAGTTAAAAGCATCGGGAAAAGAGCGAATTCGGGAACTGGTACGCAATCCCCTGCGGTTGTCGATGTTGTGTCAGTCTTGGTGCGTAGCTGAACGGGATTTGCCGTCAACGAAGGCGGCACTTTACGAGCAGTTTACTACTTATTTTTTTGAGTGGAAACAAGAGGAATTTCAGAAAAAGCACCGAGTATTAAAGGAAACGGATAAAAAACAGATTCAACAAGCTTTGGAAAAGTTGGCTTTAGCGGCAATGGAAAGCGCCAATCGGTTTTGGATTGAGCAAGAATTTACCATTGAGCAGATGGAGGAAGAGTGGTTTAATTTAGCTTGTGAATTGGGATGGTTGGTTTTAGTTGACAAGGATACTCGCACGAAAAAGCCTATTTATTCGTTTTTACATTCTAGTTTTCAGGAATATTTTGCCGCGTTAGCTGTTGATGATTGGGATTATTTCTTACCCCGCGAACACAAAGATAGACCTGTTCAAGATAAAGATAATCCAAAGCAATATAAGCCATACCGCATTTTCGAGCCGCAGTGGAAAGAGGTAATTTTGCTGTGGTTGGGGCGTGATGAGGAAATAATAAATAACCAAAAAGAAGAGTTTATCACGGCATTGGTAGAGTTTAATGATGGAATTAGATACAGATTCTATTCTTATAGGTCTGATTTTCTAGCTGTAGCTGCTATCGCAGAGTTTCGTGAATATTTTTTTACAGATAAAGCGATCGATTCAATTATTAAGCTAAGCTTTGGTTATTATGATACTCAAACACAAAAGTGGGTAAGATACCATAACCTGATTCAAGATAAAGCTAGAACTATACTTCTAGAGACAATTCGAGACAATGTAATTAAGGGGCTGATTAAACTGATAGATACTTGTCAGTATAGCTTTGTTGTTTGGCAAGCTGCTTATACTTTAGGTCGAATTGATATTGGTAATCAAATAGCTGTTTGTAAATTGGTCAACGTTATGAAAACCACCGATTGTGAAAATACTCGGTGGCAATCTGTCCAGTTTTTAGGGCAGATTGGAATAGCTAACGAAATAGCGATGACTGCCCTAGTACAATTTATAGATAGCTCCGAGCATTTATCTATTCGGAACGAAGCTGCCCGCAGTTTAGGTCAAATTACTGACAATGATGAAGTAAGCATTTCTACGGCAATTAAAGTTTTAAATAATCTTGAAAACAACCACGAGCCAAAACAACAAATAGAAGTTAGTTTTATTTTAAAATCAATATTTGAGTCGATTAAAAAGGGTAATATAAAAGCGATTGAAAACTTGTTCCGACTGCTAACAACAACTAAATATGCATACCTTAAAATAACTTTTGCTGAAAGTTTAGGAAAAATCGATCCAGGAAATAAAGTAGCTATTACTCATTTTTCTCAGGTAATAGTGACCTCTGAAAATGAAAATGATTGGTTGAACGCTGCTTATTATTTAGGAAATATTGATCCAGGTAATGAGACAGCAATTAACACTTTTATCAAAATTATGGAAAATACTAAATCCAAATTTACCAGACATATAGCTGCTCAATATTTAGGTAAACTCGATCCAGGTAATGAAAGAGCAGCCATTGAGATAGTTAGCCTTATAGAATCTACTGATTGCAGCATGACTTTATGTATGGAACTAGGACAAATTGGCAATACAAGTGAAAAGGTGATTTCTACTTTAGTAAAAATTTTAGAAACGACTAAGGATGATTTGATTCAGTGTGCTGCAACTTGGAGTTTAGGAAAAGTTGGTACGAAAAATGAAATAGCGATCGCTGCCTTAGTCAGACTTATAGAAACTACAGAGAATAAGCGGAATCGTTGGCAAGCTGCTATAAGTTTAGGGGAAATTGGTACAGAAAGTTCAGTAACAATAACTACCTTGCTCAAACTTTTAGAACCCACCGAGGATGAGGCTACCTCTAGGGAAGCTGTTAAGAGTTTAGGGAAAATCGGAATAGGTAATAAAGTAGTAATTGCTGCCTTAATCAAGCTTCTGCAAACTACTCAATCAGAGGGCATTCGTAGGGAAGCTGCTAGTAGCTTGAAACAAGTCCTGACGACAAACGATCAATATTATAGCGTAGTCTTAATTTTCAAAGCTTACCTCACTGATGAAGTTTACAAAAACAAATTTGACCGATTCGATGAATTCTACACAGTCATTTGGCACTGCGCCCAAAATCTGCCCTACCCCGACTTCTATCAAGCTTGGCACCAAGACACCCTTACCAACACCGCAACAGGAAACCTCAACATAGCAAACTTACCCCAAGTCCTTGCCGAAGCGATTAACGATCGACCGGAATTATGCAGCAAAGTAAAGCTAATTTGCATCGACACTCACCAATTCATCGACCCCGAAAACCCCGCCCCAGAAATTTACGACCAGATGCTAAATCAAAAATGTCCAGAGTGGCAGAATGGGTATCCAGATACCATGCAAAAACTCAAACTCTATTGGAATTACCTGCGCCGCCAAAGCGAAATTTCCCTATTTTTCATCTGCTACGATTCCACCGCACTCTCAGCCACATCCACAGGATTTAGCGATTCATTTCTGAAAGCTTTAAGCAAATTCGATCGCGCGATTTGTGTGGTGTGCGAACAAGGCGATATTCCCTTGCCAACTTTTTCACCCAGCCAACCCGATTTAGTCGCTGCAGTTGTAGCATGGATTCGGCGAAGTATACTAGAAAATAGACATCCTATTTAAGAGCCGATCGACAAAGCAGGAACCATGACACTTACAAAGACCGAGTATAAATATATAGAACTCAACAAAGACAATGTTCCCATCATAGCCGGAACTACGATGAAAGTCGTTGAATTAGTCCAAGCTGAGATAGCTTATGGTTGGAGTCCAGCAGAATTACACCTCAATCATCGCTACTTAACTATGAGCCAAATTCTTTCTGCCTTAGCTTATTATTGCGATCGCAAACAAGAACTCGATGCAGAAATCAAGCGACGAGAAGAGTATGTTAAACAGGCAGAAATTGAAGCTGGCGAATCTCCTTTTGCTGCTAGACTGCGTGCTCAAGGGCTATTGCCTTTGTAGCTTCCCTTACATTCAACCCTTGACACAAACCACCTGCTTCAAAGTCGCCACAACTTCCACCAAATCCGACTGCTGACTCATCACCTCATCAATCGGCTTATAAGCCCCCGGAATTTCATCTAAAAATTGCTCATCTTTCCGGCACTCAACCCCCTCAGTCTGCCGCACCAAATCATCCAGAGTGAATACATTCTTCGCTTGAGTGCGAGACATCAAGCGCCCCGCACCGTGACTGCAACTACAGTAACTTTCAGCATTTCCCTTCCCTTTAACAATGAAAGACTTCGCCCCCATCGAGCCCGGAATAATCCCGTAATCCTCAACATCCGCGCGCACGGCACCCTTGCGAGTCACATACACCTCTTCGCCAAAATGCACCTCTTTTTCCGCATAATTGTGGTGGCAATTCACCTCTAATAACGGCTTAACAGATTTGCCGCCCGCGACGTGCTTTTCCACAATTCGCTTAAACCGATTCATCATCACATCGCGATTAAAACGAGCATAATCTTGCGCCCACTGCAAATCGTGCCAGTAAGCCGCAAACTCCCGCGTACCCGCCACAAAATAAGCCAAATCTTTGTCAGCCAGATTAATTTCTGCCAGTTTAGCTAAATGTTTAGCAGTCTCGATGTGCTGCTGTGCGAGCAAATTTCCAATGCCGCGAGAACCCGAATGCAGCATCAGCCAAACAAAGTTTTCACTATCAACGCAAACCTCAATAAAATGATTGCCCCCGCCGAGGGAACCCATTTGTTTTAAGGCTTTATTGTTTTGGTGCTGCACACCTTGATGAAGTTCCTTAAATTCCCCCCATCCTTGCCAGTTGGTGACAGTTGTTTCTACTTCTTTGTTTTCGGAAAATCCGACAGGAATTGCGGCTTCGATATCGAGGCGAATTTGTTTTAGTTTGCCTTCTAATTTATGAGCTTTGAATGGCATTTTAATGGCTGCCATCCCACAACCAATATCAACGCCCACAGCAGCCGGAATAATCGCTTCTTTTGTGGCAATTACTGAACCGACTAAAGCACCTTTGCCTAAATGTACGTCGGGCATTAGGGCGACGTGTTTGAATACAAAGGGCAAAGATGCTACGTTTGCGGTCATCTTGGTTTCTTTTTCGCCCAGGGCGTGATTTGCCCAAGATAATACTGGTTTTGGGGCTGATATGTCTAATTTTTCGTAGGGCATTTTTGTTTAAGTTTGTTTTGCCAGGTTGTTATGTAGTATTATTGTAACATACAAGTTTGGGATGTCAAAAACACTAATTCTTGTAGGGTGTGTCAGTCGGGAATTTCTTTTGGGAGTTATAAAATGTTTACTGACGCACCTTACCCACTAATTATTGCGGCGTCAACTTCACATCCAATGCAGTACCGGTATTGTTTGTAACCCACATTCCGCAGATGTGTGTGGAATTTTTTTATCAGTTGTAAAAAGTTGGAGTCAAAAAGTTTTTCCGTTTAA
>NZ_JAUBQH010000132.1:0-3402 GCF_036701145.1 Microcoleus sp. Pol17C6 | reverse complement strand
CCGTTCTTGTTTCATTGACTCTACATTAGATTCCTCTGAGTCCTTATGTCAAGCCTGATTGAGATGCTCTTACCCTGGCTTGTGAGCAGTGAATCGATTGTTTACAAATCAAATGGTTTTGCTATATATAGGTTCAAGAAAAGAGCATCCCGATTTAGCCGTGGAAGTAACTATTACTAGCGGTAGCACCAATAAACTAGCTAAATATCTGCGACTTCGCATTCCAGAAGTTTGGTTTTGGGAAAATAATCGGCTTGCTGTTTATGGGCTGCGCGAGGATGATTACGAGCAAATTTCAAGAAGTGAGTTTTTGCCGGAGTTGGATTTAGAATTGTTGGTACGCTGCGTTTTAATGCCTTCAATAATTGAGGCAAGGACGGAGTTTCTTAATGGACTTCGGCAAGTGGGTTGAATGCTGAGGAGGTGGTAAAAAGTGCGATCGACTACGAGGGCTTCGCTAAGGACTTGATTGGTTAAGCTAAAAGGTGACAGACAACCATTGGCTCTCACAAACAGCCTTTGCGCGATCGGCTCCAAGGATTTGTTATACTGGTAGGTGTAAAGTTACTAAGATCAAAAATATAAAAATTTATAGGTTTTATATTAAATCTTTATGCTGAGGGGAGAATTTATTCGGATTTTTTTCCTGTTTTACTGTTAGATAATTGGGCTTTTTTATCTGCTAATTTAGCTAGAGTGCTAGAAGTTTTGCTGCGGCAGAACATCAATGTTTTGTGAAAAATTGGTATTAATTTTATTGCTTTTTTCCCCGCAAGCCATCAACCAAAAACTCATCATCGATCGCCCGCAGCTACAAACTCATCCCGCGAAACCAGATAGCTTTCTATTTCCGACTCGGAAATCAACCCCTGTTTGACCATTTGCAAAATGGGCCCGGAGTCCAGCAAAGGTTCAAATGCTTCAATTCCAATTAAATCGCTGTGGCTGACAACCGCTTCTAAATCAACGCTACCAAACCCAGCTTCTTTGAGAATGCGGCACAGATTTCGCCCGACGCATAAACTGCCGCCCCGCGATGCCATTACCTGCTTGAATTTCTCCCTGACAATCTCGACTGACCAAGGTGGATTTGTCAGCCAAAACAAATCCGCGTCGCTATCAATAATCACCAGTTTGCCGCCCGGTTTTAAGATGCGGAATATTTCTCTAGCTGCTGCGACGGGCTTTGGGAGGTGAACGAACAGCAAACGGGCGATCGCAAAGTCAAACGTGTTATCATCCAAACCAGTATCCGCCACCGATGCTTGAATGCGATTTACTCGATCGCCCCCTTTGTCCTGCAAGTATGCTACTGCTTTTTCGTGCAGTACCGGGTCAATTTCTACCGCTGTTACCGAACTGTTTGGCAGCAATTCTAACAGTTTTTCCGTGAAAAATCCCGGCCCGCTACCTGCTTCCAAAACATTCATCCCGTCAGCTAAACCGAACCACTTTAAAGTGCGCGCTTCCTTTTCCCAACTGAGGAGAACTTGACCTTTTAACCGCTGGATTTCTGCGTCAAGTTCCAGATTGTACGTGCTGGCTTGATACGAACCTTCTGCTACCATAAAATCATTCTTTTTCCTGCTGCGACACCTAGATTATAATAGAACTGCGCTAAAGCGCAATTCTCGTTGCAGACATCCACAACGCCAGTTGGCGGACAGATGCAGGACGGGAGCCAGGTAATTCCTCTATTGTAAGAAGATGACAGAGACAATTTTAGATTGGGAATTTGGGATTTTGAATGAGAATTTCAGCGGTTTAAAACCCCTAGTTTCAACTAGGTCACAAATCGAAAATCGTAAATTTCCCATCTAAAATGGGTTGACGGATTATCTAAACAGACGATGTTGTGTGGCAACGAATTAATTATGCCCCAGACTTTACCTCAACCAGAGAAACGAACATTTTTAGTTGTGGATGACCATGCGATGGTGTTAGGTGGCACGCTTAACATTCTGAAGCAAGAATATCCAGAGGCAGACATTCTAACGGCTCCGACGGCTCAGGCAGCCCTTCAGCAAATAGCGCAGACGACCCCGGATTTGGTGATTGTGGATCTGGTGATGCCAGAGACGAGCGGCGAAACAGCTCAAGCGAATTCAGGGCTTCAACTCCTCAAAACGTTGATGGAGCAGTATCCGAGTCTGAATATTGTGGTGCAGAGTGCCCATGTTCGGACTTTAGTTTGGCTGAAACCGTCGATCGACAATCACATGGGCGGCTTCACAGTTGTCGATAAGAGCCAGCCGATGAAAGACTTGCTGGCAATGGTTGATTGGGCGCTGCACGAGCGGATTTATACACCCAGAGAGATCCGCAACGGGCTGCAACTCAAACCCGCCTGGATGCAGGTGTTGCAATTTGCTTTTCAAGAGAGCTTACAGGATACTGCGATCGCCAAACGCATGAATGTTTCTGAACGCACTGTGCAGCATTACTGGACTAAGATTCGAGATGTGCTAGAGGTGTATCCTGATGATGATAAGAATCTGCGGATTCAAACGGAAGTGCGAGCTAGGGAACAAGGATTGATTGATTAGTGAAGCGCGATCGATGGCAAGCAGTGAAAGCGGGCCTCACGACTTGGGGACGAGGAGCGCTTCCAGGGGTGATGGTGATTGTCGCTGTGATGATGGCTCGATTGACCGGTTCGCTTCAGTTTTTGGAGTTGGTGACGTTCGATCGATTTCTGCTGCTGCGTCCCCCTGAGCCAATGGATGACCGGATTGCGATCGTGGGCATCACCGAGGCAGATATTCAACGCGCCAGAACTTATCCGATTCCCGATCGTGAAATTGCCGAACTTGTCAAATCTTTGGAGACGTATCAACCGATCGCGATCGGGCTGGATATTGTACGCGATATTCCGGTTGAGCCGGGTAATGCTGAACTAACATCGGTGTTTCGCAGCAGCAAGAATACGATCGGAGTGGAGATTGCCCTGCCCGATCGCAGTGGCTTTACCGTGGCACCTCCGCCCGCGCTGCCATCGGAACAGGTTGGCTTTGCAGATGCCGTTCTCGATGCGGATGGCTACCAGCGCCGCAGTTTGTTGGGCGCTCACAACCCCCAGCAGGAATACCGTTTTTCCTTCGCGATCCGGCTGGCAGAACGCTATTTAGCAGCCCGAGGAATTGAGTTTGGTAATGGAATACGCGACCCAGACGCGAAGCGCTTTGGCAGCATTGAATTGACCAGAGTGCAGTCAAACTCTGGCGGATATGTCGGGGCGGATGCTGGCGGCAACCAGATTTTACTCAATGTTCGCAGCGGAACAATGCCGTTTCGCGTGCTTTCTCTCTCGCAAATCAAATCGGGACCATTCGTAACAAGTTAAGCCTGTATGGCAGTTGTCAAGGGGATTTCAGAAGATGTCTCAAAGAAATATTGGTTCAG
>NZ_JAUBQH010000050.1:0-49257 GCF_036701145.1 Microcoleus sp. Pol17C6 | reverse complement strand
AGGTTTCATCCTATTTTACCTTTTTTGGTCTACCCCCTTGACAATTTGCACTTTTTCTTAACTTGTCACAAATGAGCGGTGATTATCGGCATTCTTCTGTCACATTACTGGGAATTAATAATAACGATGGCAAGCTAATGTATTAATTATAGGAGGATTGAGCATTCCTAAAGTCCGATCGGCAATTGTGAAAGTCCTAACCCAAGAGTCGTATAAACAAAGGGCGATCGAGATGCAAGAGGCGATCGGGCGATCGGGCGGAGTCAAGCGCGCCGCTGACATTATCGAACAGGTTGTGTTGACTGGGAAGCCTGTCTTGGCTTCTAAAATCTAAAATCTCAGATGTGGAGTCAAATCTAAAATCTAAAATCTAAAATCTAAAATCGACTGATGGCTCACGCACATCTGGTGTGAGGAGCAAATTTATGCTATGTTCAACTGCAAAGTTGACAGCGGTATGAATATGCTGACTCTTCCGGGCGTTGAAATCACAGAGCTCATCTACGAAAGCGCAAACTCCCTGGTTTACCGAGCATTCCGACAACCCGACAGTCTCCCCGTTGTCCTCAAAATCCTCAAAGAAAATTATCCCACGCCCCAAGAACTCGCCCGCTATCGCACAGAGTATAAAATTACACAATCTCTGAATCTGAGTGGCTGTATAAAAGCCTATGATTTGCAGCCATATCAAAACACGCTGGTGATGTTTGTCGAGGATTTTGGTGGCGAATCCTTGAAAATTTGGATGCAGCAGCAAAAATTTAGTATTGCAGAATTCTTGCGAATTGCGATCGCCACCACAGAAAGTTTACAACAAATTCACAGCGCCCACATCATTCACAAAGACATTAACCCTTCAAATATTGTCTTCAATCCAGCTAGCGGCGAACTCAAAATTATCGATTTTGGCATTTCCACGCAGTTGACGCGGGAGAATTACACCATCAAAAATCCCAACATTTTAGAGGGAACTCTTGCTTATATGTCGCCGGAACAAACCGGCAGAATGAATCGAAGTTTAGATTACCGCACAGATTTTTATTCCCTGGGCGCTACCTTTTACGAACTGCTGACAAACAAATTGCCTTTTGACACTAACGATGTGCTGGAATTAGTACACAGTCATCTCGCTAAACAGCCCTTATCTCCCTGTGACGTGAATGCCGAAATTCCGCAAATTATTTCCGATATTGTGATGAAGTTGATGGGGAAAAATGCTGAGGAGCGGTATCAAAGTGCGATCGGAATAAAAGCGGATTTAGAAGAATGTTTAAATCAACTGCACAGCCATAACAATATATCAGTTTTTACCCTAGGGAGTCAAGATATTTCTAACCGTTTTCAAATTCCACAAAAACTTTATGGCAGAGAGCGACAAATTGATAGCTTACTGACAGCTTTTGCACGAGTCAGCGGACAAGGGCAAGATGCCACAGCCACAAGTTCAATGATGTTGATTTCGGGATATTCCGGTATCGGGAAATCAGCTTTGGTGCAAGAATTATACAAACCGATTACTCAACAGCGCGGTTATTTTATCTCCGGTAAATTCGACCAATATCAGCGCAACATTCCCTACAGCGCAATTATCAATGCTTTTCAGGATTTAGCCAAACAACTGTTAGCAGAAAGCGCAGCAAATCTCAAAGAATGGCGGGAAAAATTATTAGACGCATTGGGAATCAACGGTCAAGTCATGATTGATGTAATTCCTGAAATTGAATTAATTATCGGCAAGCAACCCGCGCTACCCGAATTGGGTGCGGCAGAAGCGGAAAACCGCTTTAATTTTGTGTTTCAAAACTTCATTAAAGTTTTTACCAAACCCGAACATCCTCTCACGATATTTATAGACGATTTGCAGTGGGCTGACGGAGCATCTCTGAAACTGATGCAACTGCTGCTCGGCGCTTCGTCAACGGGACTATTTTTAATTGGGGCCTATCGGGATAACGAAGTTTCTGCAGCTCATCCGTTAATGCTAACGATTGCAGAGATTATCAAAACAGGGGCAAATGTCGATCGCATTTTCCTGTCACCTTTGGATTTAGCCTCTGTTACTCAACTAATTTCAGATGCCCTGAATTGTCAGGAAGCAAGAGTCAACTCCCTTGCCGAGTTAGTCTTTTTCAAAACGGGTGGGAATCCTTTCTTTATGAATGAATTTCTCAAATCGCTTTATACAGAAGGGCTATTACAATTCGACTTTACCTCCAGGGCTGTTTCATTCTCAGAAAAACCAGGGTTTTGTAGGGGCGGTGCCCCCGTGTCCGCCCAGCCGATAGACGAGGGCGATTCCCTACGGGATAGCTTCGCTGCGCGTGGGGAGATTGCCCCTACAGGGCTTTCAGATATTGGGGCAACCACGGGGGGATTGCCCATACAAGAGAATGAAACAGACCAGTCTTACCAAGAGGGGAGCCAGGGGAGTTGGCAGTGGGATTTAGATAAAATTCAAGCGAGAAATTTCACTGATAATGTTGTCGAATTGATGGCTGGCAAAATTAAACAACTGTCACAGAATACGCAGGAAACGTTAAAGATAGCAGCCTGCATTGGCAATCAATTCGATCTGAAAACCCTCGCCTCACTTTGCGGAAAATCTGTGGGACAAACGGCGGATGAGTTGTACGCAGCCGTTGCTGAAAATTTAGTCGTGTTGCTGGGGAACATGGGAGATATGGAATTAGAAATTGCAGGGAAATTACCCAAGTCCCAATTCCTAGAATTCAAATTTGTCCATGACAGAATTCAGCAAGCGGCGTATTCGCTAATTTCCGAACAGGATAAGCCGATTTTGCATCAAAAAATTGGGCGGTTTTTGCTGCAAAATAGCCTCGTAGATGACAGTCCAAATGCTTATTCTACAGAAGAAAAAATTTTTGAAATTGTCAATCAACTAAATTTCGGTTGCGATCTAATTTCCCATCAGCGAGAAAGAGATGAACTGGCTCAGTTAAACCTGATAGCAGGTCAAAAGGCTAAAGCATCAACTGCTTATGAAGCAGCGTTTGAGCATTTTAATGTTGGTCTAAAAATGTTGAGTACAGATAGTTGGAAAAATTCCTATAACTTAACTTTGTGCCTCTATGAAGAAGCAGTAGAGACAGCCTATCTAATAGGTAATTTTATCATAATGAATAAGTTATCAGAGATTGCATTAAAATCTACAGGAATAGTAATTTCAAAAGCAAAAATTTACGATGTGATTATTCAAGCTCATATGTCTCAGGGTAACTTTAAAGAAGGAGTGCAAACAGGTTTATTTTTTCTTAATTTATTAGGAATTAATTTGCCAGAACAGCCAAAATTTGAGGATATTAAAAAGGGTTTTGAAGAAACAAATACACTGTTAAAGGGACGGAAAATAAAAGAATTATTTGAGTTGCCTGAAATGACGCAACCAGAAGCTAGAACCGCTTTATTTATTTGTTCAAGAATGATAGGTACTACCTATTTAACTAATCCTGATTTAATGACACTAATTGTTTTAGCTAATGTCAATTTATCCATCAAATACGGAAATTCAATCTGGTCTGCTTTTGCTTATGCAGCCTACGGCGTTGTTTTGTGTGGAATTGTTGTAGATATTGAGGCAGGTTATGAATTCTCCCAATTCGCCTTAAAGTTAATAGAACGCTTTAATGCTCGCCAAGTTAAGGCTAGAGTTTTAGATGCTTTTGGCAATCACATTATACATTGGAAAAAGCATCTAAAAGAAAGTAGAGAAATTTTACTTGAAGCTTATTATAGTGCAGTGGAAACAGGAGATTTTGAATTTATTGGTTATGCTTTATTCGATCGCTGCTTTAATTCATATTCAATGGGTTATGAACTTGTGGCACTAGAACAGGAAATAATAAATTATTGTGAAATTCTTAGCAAGAATCGACAAAAAAGTAGCTTTAATTGGGTATTAATGTATTTACAAATTGTTCGTAATTTACAAAAAAAATCTAAAAACACTCTTGATTTAAATAGTGATAATTACAATGAAGACGAGTTTTTATCTATACATCAAGCTACTCAAGATAAACAAGGTTTAGCTTTATTTTATTTAAATAAATTAATTTTACACTATTTATTTGATGAAGCTCATCAGGCAGCAAATAATGCAGTAATAGCAGAACAGTATTTAATTGGTGTGACAGGAATGGTTGCTGTTCCTATTTTTTATTTTTATGACTCTCTCGCGCATTTAACTATATTTAATAAATCTTCAAACTCGGAACGAAATGCTATACTGAATCGCGTGAATAGCAGCCAAGAGAAAATGCGTACGTGGGCGCATCATGCTCCCATGAATCACTTGCATAAATTTTATTTAGTAGAGGCACTTCGGAGTGAAGTTTTGGGTCAAGTTGTGGAAGCAATCGACTATTACGATCGCGCCATCTCCCTCGCCAAAGAAAACGAGTACATCCACGAAGCCGCTCTCGCTTACGAACTCGCTGCCAAGTTCTATTTATCCAGGGGGAAAGAATTAACAGCCAAAGCTTATATGCAGGAATCCTGTTACTGCTATCAACTCTGGGGTGCGGAGGCTAAAGTTAAAGATTTAGAAACGCGATATCCGCAATTATTTACGCTCGATCGACCTGCAAGTAAAAAAAGTTCAACTACATCTACTACGAACAGCCGTTCTAGTTCTTCCTTGGATATCGCTACAGTCATGAAAGCTTCTGAAGCAATTGCTGGGGAAATTGTACAGGATAAATTACTGTCCAGATTGATGAAAATTTTGATTGAAAATGTCGGAGCTCAAAAAGGGTATTTACTTTTAGAAAGTCAAGGCAAATTGCTGATTGAAGCTGAAGGTGCAGTGAACGACGAACGGATAACGGTGCTGCAATCTGAACCAGTTGAAAATTGCCAGAAACTTTCCGAAACAATTATCAATTATGTCGCCCGAACCAAAGAAAATGTGGTTTTAAATAATGCCCCTCGTGAAGGCAATTTTACGAATGATTCTTACATCAAAGCTCGTCAGCCCAAATCTATTTTGTGTGCTGCTTTGATGAATCAAGGTCAACTGGCTGCTATTGTTTATCTCGAAAATAACCTCACGACACAAGCTTTTACTCCCGAACGTTTAGAAGTTTTGCAATTGCTATCGGGACAAGCGGCGATCGCACTTACCAATGCTAAACTCTACGCGGAAGTCAAGGAACGCGAAAACCGACTGACTCAATTTATCGACGCTATGCCAATTGGGGTAGCCGTGCATGACACCACCGGGCAAATTACCTACGCAAATCAGACAGCACATCAACTAAGTGCTATTCCTACAATACCCGAAGCAAATACTGAGAAACTAGCAGAAGCTTGTCAACTTTATCTAGCGGGAACTAACGAGTTATATCCGACCGCACAAATGCCAATCGTGCGTTCTCTGGCGGGTGAAACGATCAAAGTAGATGATATCGAGTTCCACCGACCTGATAAGATTGTTTCTTTAGAGGTTTCTAGCACTCCAATTGTTGACGAAACAGGTAAAATTAATTATGCGATCGCCACATTTCAAGATATCACCGAGCGCAAACAAGCAGAAAAAGTTTTAGCTGATTACAACCGCACTTTAGAACAGCAAGTGAGCGATCGCACTCTCGAACTCCAGCGAGAAATTATCGAGCGACAACGAGCCGAACACGCAGCACAAGAAGCCAACCGAGCAAAAAGCACATTCCTCGCAAATATGAGCCATGAATTGCGGACTCCCCTCAATGCAATTCTGGGTTTTTCCCAACTGTTGAATCGCGGTTCTAACCTATTGCAGGAACAGCAAGAACACCTGGATATTATCACCCGCAGTGGAGAACATTTGCTCGGACTGATTAACCAAGTATTAGATTTATCCAAAATTGAAGCGGGGCGCACGACTCTCAACCCGACAAATTTTGACCTCCACCGCCTACTGGACGACATCGAAAATATGTTCCAACTGCCGGCCGAAAATAAGGGATTGCAGTTCTTAGTCGAACGGATGTCAGACCTTCCCCAATATGTGCAAACTGATGAAATTAAATTGCGCCAAATCTTGATTAACTTGATTTCTAACGCGATTAAATTCACATCGAAAGGTGGCATTTATGTGAAAATTAAAAATCAGGATTTTGATCGGCAAATCTGCTTTGAGATAGAAGACACGGGAGAGGGAATTGATGGTAGTGAATTAGACAAGCTTTTTGAAGCTTTTGTGCAAACAAAAACAGGAGAAGAATCGCAACAAGGAACAGGATTAGGTTTAACTATCGCACGTTCTTTTGTGCAGTTAATGGGAGGTGAAATGACAGTCAGTTCTCGTGCGGGAGGCGGTACTATCTTCAAATTTGACATTAAAGTTAATGCAGTTGAAAGTACCGATCGCCAACGGGAACAGCCAACTAGACGAGTTATTGCGATCGCACCGAATCAACCCCGCTATCGAATTCTCGTTGCAGACGACGCTTTTGACAACCGCCAATTGCTACTTAAACTGCTTTCCGCGATCGGTTTAGAAGTCTACGAAGCCAAAAATGGGAGAGAAGCAATAGAAAAGTGGGAGCAATATTCGCCGCACTTAATCTTTATGGATATGCGGATGCCGGTGATGGATGGGTATGAAGCAACCAAACAAATTAAAGCCAAAGCATCATCAAGATCCCCCCTTGTTAACGGCGGCGGGGGTATCGAAAGTCAAGCAACAGCAATTATTGCTATAACAGCAAGTAGTTTTGAGGAAGAGAAAGCTCTTATCCTTTCTACCGGGTGCGAGGATTTTATTTGCAAACCGTTTAGAGAAGCAAATATATTTGATGCTCTGCACAAACATATCGGAGTGCAATTCGTTTTTGAAGAACAAAATGCTGCGCCCAATTTCACAGAAAATGAAATAAATGTATTGACAAAAACCGCTTTTTCTGAATTGCCTCCGGAGTTAGTAGCCAATCTCCAGCAAGCCATTAGCAACCTCGATGTCGAACAGATGCAAGCAGTCATCAGTCAAATTCGCGAAATCAATCAGCCCTTAGCTAGGGCAAGCGCAGCTTGCATTAAAAATTTTCAGTACGAACAGTTGCTAAATTTAATACACACATTGAGGGATGAGACATGAACAAAAACCTCAGTTTTACCTGCCACGAAAGTATTTTAGTTGTTGATGATTGTCCTGAGAACTTAAAACTTTTAAGCGGGATACTATCGGCGGCTGGGTATAAAGTTCACCTGGCTCCCAGTGGGAAATTAGCTCTTAACTTTATCAATGCCAACTTACCAGACTTAATTTTACTCGATATTATGATGCCTCACATGGATGGCTACGAAGTCTGCAATCAGCTCAAATCTACTCCAAAAACTCAAAACATCCCAATAATTTTTATCAGCGCTTTGCAAGAAATTTTTGATAAAGTAAAAGCCTTTTCTGTGGGCGGAATAGACTACATTACAAAACCTTTTCAACAACAAGAAGTTTTAGTTCGCGTCGAAAATCAATTGCGTCTGAGAAGGATGTCTAAACAACTCATAGACCAAAATATTCTCGAAGAGCGCAACCGCATGGCGCGGGAAATTCACGACACTTTAGCGCAAACTTTTGCAGGTATTATCATACATTTGGGAGCCGCAGAACGGGTAATATCAGCCAATCCCGAACAAGCACAAGTACACATGAAAACAGTCTGCGAACTGGCTCGCTCTGGTCTTACTGAAGCGCGGCGATCCGTAGAATCTTTGCGCCCGCAACTGTTAGAAGATGGCGATTTGTATAGCGCCCTCAACCAAATTGCTAAACAAATGTCATCAGATACGGATACGCGCACTATTTTTGAAGTGGTTGGCACGGCATATTTCCTACCATTAGAGGTAGAAAATAATCTGTTGCGGATCGGGCAGGAAGCATTAACAAATGCTTTTAAATATGCCAAAGCTACGGCGATAAAAATTGAGTTTGTTTACGAAATATCCAAGTTTATTTTGCGGGTGCAAGACAACGGACAGGGCTTTGATACGGAAAGTATCGGTTTTAGGAATGGCTTTGGTTTATTGGGAATGAGAGAACGCGCCGATCGCATTAACGCGCAGCTAACAGTAAACAGCCGCCCCGGAAACGGAACAGAAGTTATAGTTTCAGTTAATTGCCAGTAAAGTAAGGTGCACATTTCGCACCATACATAGTAAATTTGTAGTGAGAGCTTCATTTTTTTTAAAATAAAATTAACAGGGTAAACATGATTAACCAATCAAATATTATTCGCGTTTTAATTGCCGACGATCATTATATTGTGCGACAAGGTTTAGTGGCGCTGCTGGAGCACGAATCAGATATTAAAGTTGTGGCGCAAGCAAGCAACGGCGAAGAAGCTGTGACAATGTTTCGCCAACATCAGCCCGATGTAACGCTGATGGATTGGCGGATGCCGGTGATGGATGGAGTCGCCGCCATTGCTGCGATTTGTGCGGAGTTTCCCAGCGCCCGGATTGTGGTGCTGACGACTTATGACGGCGATGAAAACATCTATCGCGGATTGCAAGCAGGCGCTAAGGGCTATCTGCTGAAGGATGCGGAACCAGAGGAGCTTTTAGCAGCAATTCGGGCGGTTTTTGAGGGTAAAAAGTACATTCCGCTGGCAGTGGGTGTTAAGTTAGCCGATCGCCTGAGTGGGCCTGAATTGAGCGATCGCGAATTAGAAGTCATCCGCCTCATAGTCGCTGGTAAAAGTAACAGCGAGATTAGTGAAGTTTTGCACATCAGCGAAAGCACCGTCAAGTTTCACATCAACAATATTTTGAGCAAAATGGGAGTTAGCGATCGCACGCAGGCCGCGATTTCCGCATTAAAACGGGGGATTGTCAGCCTGTAGTTTAATGAGGGGTATTTTTGTTACTGATAAATATGACTATTATGACGGCAAATAATGATAAATAAGACCTTAAGTTTTATGTAAAAACTTTTTAGTAAGGCTAAGGTGGAACTCCTAGGACAAATTAGCCCTCATCAAAAAAATGCTTTATTCATTTTTGTCCAAATCTCAAGTCAAAGTCCGCGTTTTAAAACAGTTTGCAGCCGCTGTTTCGGCGTCTTTAGCCCTCAGTGCAATAACCAGTTTGAAACCCTCGCCGGTATTAGCAGCTAGCAATATCCCCCCCGCAAATCAAACCTCGACTCAGCTAACAGCAAAACCTGATTCTAGCTTGCAGCTAGGGCAGTTACGCAGCACTGTTCCCGTGCAGACAATGCAGCTCGATCCGGGTGGATTTATCCCGATCGCGATCGGCGGTATGATAATTATTCTGGTGCTGCCACTATTTTTTGGCGGATTGGTAGTAATTGGCGATCGTGAAGTCGGAATTGTCAGTAAAAAGTTTACCTTCGGCGGCAAGTCTTTACCCCCCGGAGATTTAATTGCCTTAAACGGAGAAGCTGGATATCAAGCTGATACTTTGCCCCCCGGTTGGCACTGGGGTTATTGGCCTTTGCAGTACAACGTTCGCAAAGAGTCTCTAACTGTAGTTCCCCAAGGTGAAATTGCTTTAATTATCGCCGCCGCCGGCGAGTCGATTCCGCCGCAGCGCATCCTCGGCAAAATCACAGAATGCGACAATTTTCAAGATGCTCGCAAATTTCTTAAAAGCGGTGGCGAAAAAGGTCGCCAACTCGGCATTCTGACGGGCGGCAGCTATCGGATAAATACGGCATTATTTACGGTAATTACAGCAACTAATGCTCCCAAACACGGGATGACAGCGGAACAGTTGAAACTGTACAAAATTGCTCCAGATAAAGTGGGAGTTGTGACAACTTATGACGGCGTTCCGATCCAAGATGGCGAAATTGCAGGGCCGATTATTCCCAATCACGACAACTTCCAAAACGCGCAGAAATTTATCAGCGGCGGCGGGCGGCGCGGTTTGCAGGAACAGGTTTTGCTTTCCGGTTCTTGGAATTTAAATCCTTGGTTTGTCGGGGTGGAACAAGTGCCGATGACCGAAATCCCGATCGGCTATGTCGGCGCGGTGATTTCCTATGTCGGCAAA
Organism: Microcoleus sp. Pol17C6; assembly: GCF_036701145.1. NCBI lineage: Bacteria > Bacillati > Cyanobacteriota > Cyanophyceae > Oscillatoriales > Microcoleaceae > Microcoleus > Microcoleus sp. Pol17C6. The sequence continues at coordinate 39,246 of NZ_JAUBQH010000050.1, read as the reverse complement.
ACCTCAGAAGATGTGAGCGGTGCTGCTTTCACTCACGGAAATTTAGTAAATGTCGGCAATAAAGGGGTATGGGTGACTCCTCTTTATCCGGGGAAACATCCGCTGAATACGCGCATTTTGAAAGTAGAGTTAGTGCCGACTACTAATATAGTATTGAATTGGTCTGGCAAAACAGAAAGGCACAGCTACGATTCTAAACTTTCGTCTTTAACCGTGCGTTCTCAAGACGGTTTTGCCTTTGATTTAGAAGTAGCTCAGATTATTCACGTCGGCGCTTTGGATGCTCCGAAAGTTATCTCTCGCGTCGGTTCCATGCAGAACTTAGTTGATCACGTTTTGCAGCCCACAATTGGCAATTATTTCCGCAATTCGGCTCAAGCTTATTCTGTATTAGATTTTCTCTCGGCAAGAAGCGGCAGGCAAGCGGAAGCCGCCGAGTATATCAAAGCAGCTTTGCGTACCTACGACGTGCAGGCAATTGATACTTTAATCGGGGATATTTTGCCGCCAGCAGAGTTGATGCAAACTCAAACAGATCGCAAAATTGCTGAGGAACAGTGCAAGACTTATGAGGTGCAGCAATTAGCACAAACTCAGCGGCAACAATTGGTGCGGGAAACGGCGCTGGCTGAGATTCAACAAGAGATGGTGAAATCGGAACAAGGCGTGAAAATTTCTGAGTTGAAAGCGAATTCTCAGGTTAAACAAGCTCAAGGCGAAGCTGAGTCGATTCGGGTGAAGGGAAATGCTCAAGCTGAAGCTTATCGCGCGGGTGTTGTGGCTTTGGGAGGTTCCGGTTATACGGCTTTGCAGTTAATGCAAATTATAGGCGATCGCAACGTGCGAGTTGTGCCGGATGTTGCGGTAACAGGCAACGGTAGCGGCGGCGGTTTGGTTGATGGTTTGCTGGGAATGATGATGTGGAATCAAACGAGCAAAAACGGAGAAAATGGCGGGGAGTTACCTGTAGTTAACCTACAGAAATCGGAACCTGCGGCAAAGTTATCAGTAGCCCAGGTGAATTCTGTTAAGCCGTCGGCATCTCGCGCTAATTCCCCTGTTGCGAATTCTGAGGCTGATATTGATTCGCGGTTTGATGAATTGCCGTTTGACGCTCGATCTTTTAGTTAGGTAGTTTTTGGCAAGTTAAATGATTCGTATTTCATCATTCGTAGGGTGCGAAATGCGCACCTTATACTACACCAGATTTGTAGGGTGCGCATTGCGCACCTTACACGGAATTTAGTCTTTTTTATTTCAGTCCGCGAAGGCGGACTTTGTTTGTGTAGAGGCGAATTCTATCCGCCGTAAATTCTATGTTTGTGTAGACGCCATTTTTATTCATTGCGAGTTATTAGGTGTTGGATGCAGTGGAAATAAACAGCCGACGAGACACTAAAAAACTCTGCAATTTTTTGTATAGGTTCTGTTGGAAGTTGACGCTTTTCATGAAGGATATCTGAGACAATAGACTCGGCTTTAAAAATAGGAACTAGGTCTTTTTGTCTCAGGCAAAATTCTTCTATCAAAGCTTTTAACAGTTCTATCCCATAAATGTCAGGTATGGGTTCTAAAGTTTGCTCGTATTCATAAACCAGAGTTCTAAGTACGTTGAGATAGTCGCGTTCGTCTGAAGTCAGTTCGCCTTTGTCCAACAGAGAATCGATCGCTTTTTGAGTTGCAATTAATTCCTCCTCAGCAGCTATGGGTCGGGGAGGAAATGTTTTGAGTAGTTCGATATAAGCGCTAGAGTTGTTCGTGTAACTAGGTAATATTAAGCAAGTAATATTTTATTATTGTAGTTGAACAATGTGATTTTTTAACCGCAGATGAACGCCGATAGATGCGGATATAATTTATTTATTTATAACTCATAACTTTTGAGGTAATTCATCGCTCTTGAAAACTTTGTACCGATCGCAGTACAATCGATCGATATTGCATCTGAGGAATCTCCCCATGTCAGAACAGTTTTCCACTGAGATTAGCGATCGCATCTGCACTCACATGAACGAAGACCACGCTAGTGCTGTAGTGCTGTACGCTCAAGCATTTGGCGACCAACCGCAGGCAACGGAAGCTCAAATGCTCGCTATTGATGCCAACGGCATGGATTTAACCGCTAAAGTCAACGACGAAACAGTGCCTGTTAGAGTAAATTTCGATCGCACTTTAAAAGACGCCGAAGATGCTCACCACACTCTCATTGATATGGTGAAACAAGCTCGAAAAGTTGCTAAGTAGTCAATTGCGTACTATTCTGTTATAATTTTAACGTTTGCAGTACGGACTTTAGTCTGGTTCAATAGTTGTTAAGGACTCAAGTCCTTAGTGAAAACCTTTAGTTAGGTTAATTTTTTTAAAGACTAAAGTCCGTACTGCAAAAAAAATATTTAATAAAGTTTAATTTTACTCTAAAATATCTACTAAAATGACAGAAAATTACCCAAACCCCAAAGAATTAGATGTCGTCAATGGCAGTAAAAATAACCATTTCGAGGCACTGGTAAAGCGACTAGATTTGATGATTCGCGCCCGCTATTCGCTGCTGTACATTGTCAGCGCGGAGGAGGAACCGGTCGAGGCTGTAATTGACCAAGTAGCGCTGCAAGTAACTCCCGCGCGCCGGGTGTTGTTCTGGGATCTTGTGCGTGGCTGGGAGGATAACGGTTCTGGGAAAGGTTCGGTAATGGCGGCGCTCGATCGCGTCAGCAAAACTGCTGTTGAAGAATATACCATATTTGTTCTGCGGGATTTGCACCCTGTTTTGAAATATCCATACAGCGAAAAAAGCGCGGCGGTAGTGCGAGAATTGCGGAATTTAACGCGGGAATTGAAGCGCAGCAAAAAAACTATAGTTCTTACTTCTCACACGCTGGAATTGCCGGAGGAATTGAAAGAAGAAGTAACAGTAATTGATTTTCCTTTGCCCAACGTGCAAGAAATCGACAGTTTAATTTCCCACGTTGTGGAAAAGCCGCAACAGTTGCAAGTTAGCGGTTTAGCAAGGGAACAGTTGGTTAAAGCTTGTCAGGGTTTGAGCCGCGCTAGAATCGGGCGGGTTTTGGCTAAAGCTTTGGCCGCCAAACAGCAAATTAACGAGTCAGATATTGACGGAGTTTTGGAGGAAAAACAGCAAGCAATTCGCCAAACGGGCATTTTGGAGTTTTTCAACTCCCGAGAATCCCTAAAAAGTGTGGGCGGCTTGGAGAATTTGAAACAGTGGGTAAAAATGCGGCAAGATGCTTTTACTGACGAAGCGCGTCGCTACGGCATACCCAATCCGAAAGGAGTTTTGTTAGTAGGAATTCAAGGAACGGGCAAATCTTTATCTGCGAAAACAATAGCTTCAGAATGGCGTTTGCCGCTGTTGCGGTTGGATACTGGGAGATTGTTCGGCGGCGTGGTAGGGGAAAGCGAAAGCCGCGTCAGGCAAATGATACAATTAGCAGAGGCGATCGCACCTTGCGTTTTGTGGATCGATGAAATAGATAAAGCCTTCGGCAACATTATCAGCGGTAGCGACGGGGATTCGGGAACTTCGCGCCGGGTATTCGGCAGTTTGATTACTTGGATGCAGGAAAAAACCAGTCCGGTGTTTATCGTCGCAACTGCAAATAACGTCAGGATTTTGCCCGCAGAGTTGCTGAGAAAAGGCAGGTTTGATGAAATTTTCTTTTTGAATTTGCCCTCTGAATCGGAACGGCAAGATATTTTTAAAGTGCATTTGCAGCGTTTGCGACCAACTAGATTGCGGGAGTTTGATTTGGGGGTTTTGGCGAAACGCGCTGAGAATTTTAGCGGTGCAGAAATCGAGCAAGTTGTAATAGATGGATTGTATCGGGCGTTTGGAACGTTTGTAAACGGACAGCGCCGGGATTTGATGACGGAGGATATTTTGAGGTCGATCGAGGATACAGTACCTTTAGCTGCGATCGCGCGATCGCAAATTGAAGATTTGAAGCGCTGGGCGGCGGAAGCGGGCGCGAGAACAGCATCTAACGATACTCACTTAATTGATGAATTGAAACGCTACAGCCAGCGGCGGAGGGATGCGGCCGACAATTAACCCCACTTGTAGGCTGCGTCAGTTAGTGTCTAATTAATTCTCGGAAAAATTACATCTGACGCACCTTCCTAATCGCATGGTGCGTCAGTTCATGGCTGATTAATTAGCCCAAATATCTCCCGTTATGACGCACCCTACTACTACGAACCTAATTTCAAAATATCCGCAAAAATAGCATTTTGCTCAACCATTCTCCCTGCATCCGGCGAATCGTAAACCACTAACAGCGAATTCTCCTCCCCCAAATAGGGAAACAGACTCAATCCCTCAGCATTGTCCGTATTAACCTTAAAAGGTAAGTCAAACAATACCTCCAAATCTCCCCCATCTTGCCCACTAATACTGTCGCCCGATCGCCCTAAAATCCCCTTTAACCGAAAAACCCTCATCGCCCCAGATAAAGTCATCGTCGGCCCCGCTAAAACAATCAAATCATCCCCGTTCCAGCACAATTCTCGCACGCCCAAACCATTCAAATCAACAAAATGTTTGTTGTACAATTTCCCTCCTTTCCCAATTTCCTTAAGCCTTAAAACTCCCGCTTCTGCCTCTTCAACTTCTATTTCTAAAATTATCGCCCAACCCCGCAGCACCGGCCCCCGCAAACCAAGAAAAATGCGATCGCCCCGCACCGCCAACCCTTCAATATCAAAGCCATTTTCTTTACTCGGAATCGGCACAGATAAATACAAGCCGAGGTGGGTGTCATCTTTGAGCGCGTCTGTCAGCAAATTGCCTGTTTCTGTCCGCTGCAGGCATCCCACTGTCAGTTGAATTTCGGGATTGTCTGAATCGGGAATTGACTCGCACAAAATCCCGTCTTTCATAGGAATGCGCGCCAGTAAATAGCGGTTGACCTCTGTCACGATTTGTGCTAATCTTTCAATGTCTTTGCCGGGGTCTTTGCCTTTAGCTTTTTTGCGTTTGGTGCTGTGAGAACCCACCACCCAAAGATAATCGCTGCTGAAATCAATTCCTTCAATATCGATTTCGCATTCTCCAGGTAGATCGATAAAATCTGCGATCGCAAATCTTTGATGTTCTCCAAAAATATGAGGCGCGACAGGCGACAAACGCTCGATTGAAGTCGTTTCATCGGAACCCAGCCACAAATGGCCATCAGGAGTTAAAGCAACAGCGGATAAGTCTGTAATAATATCAGCGACTTCGCTGTTTAATTGCAGCATTAGCCGGCCGAGCAAAAAGGATTCTGGCATAATTATTAGGATCAAAACTATTCTTAGGGTAAGTCATTATAGTTAAACCTGCTTGAAACTGATATCTTGCCACAGGTGTAGTAGTCCGCCGGGAATTCCTTCTCCGTCTCAAAGCTTGCATTCAGTTAAAACTGAAATGTTGCACCATTCTCAATAAAGCTTTTATGGGCGGGCTAGGATCAACGGCCCACAATAAAATTTAATTTTTGTGGAACAGCCCGGAAAGCCTGTTCATGACAGAGGTGCAAGATTTGAGTTAAAACCGACAGAAAACTAAAACAGAAAACTAAAACAGATATCCTCCTCAAGCCTCATAGCAAGAACTTCCGTTTTGAGATAAGGATTTTTAACCCCTAGCGGGTCAAACCGCAGTCGGCGGTAATTATTCCGCAAACCGAACCTTCACAGACGGATAACACCCTAATTGAAGCATTAACATCGCCGTTACCTTTCGTTACGATAAGGAGACAGAGAGAAAAACCTCTCATTCGTAAAATCAGAGGTAGCCATTATGAACGGTACATTTCGCGTCGGCAACCTGTTTGGGATTCCCTTCTTTGTCAACGCATCTTGGTTTTTAGTTCTGGGTTTAGTAACCTGGCAGTACGGCGGCGCATTAGCTGCCCTGTTTCCCACATTGGGCCCCGTAGCGCCCTGGATGCTGGGATTCTTGACAGCGTTACTGTTATTTGCTTCGGTCTTAGCCCACGAATTAGGACACAGTTGGGTAGCCATTAAACAGGGAATTGGCGTGAAATCAATTTCGCTATTTCTGTTTGGCGGACTGGCTAATTTGGAAAGAGAATCTAAAACCCCCGCAGAAGCATTTTGGGTAGCAATTGCAGGCCCGTTGGTCAGCTTATTGTTATCCGGTTTGTTAACAGCGATCGGCATCGGTGCTGGTCTCACAGGACCCGCAGCCGCCATCGTCGGACTTTTAGCTTCCATCAACTTAGTTCTAGCCTTATTTAACTTAATTCCCGGTTTGCCCCTCGACGGCGGCAACATCCTCAAAGCGATCGTCTGGAAAATTACTGGCAACCCTTACAAAGGTGTAATTTTTGCTAGCCGCGTCGGTCAAATAATTGGTTGGATTGCCATTGCTACAGGCGTATTCGGCAATATTTGGAATCTAGTAATCGGTTGGTTCTTACTGCAAAATGCCGGTCAATCTGCCCAATATGCCACAGTCCAAAATCAACTGGCAGGCCTGACAGCGGCAGATGCTGTGACCCCCGAAAGTCCGATCGTCTCCCAAGACTTGTCCCTCAGAGAATTTGCCAACAACTACGTGATCGGTAGCACTCAAACCTGGCGCAGGTTCCTGGCAACAGATGATGCCGGACAATTGGTAGGTGCGATCGACCTTGATGACCTCAAAACCATTCCTACCGGAACTTGGCCCCAAGTTTTAGTCAAAGAACTCCTGAAGCCGATCGAATTTTCCACCACCGTCAAACCAGAATTATCCCTCCTCGAAGTCGTCACCCTTCTGGAACAGCTAAAAGTACAAGAACTCCCCGTCATTCGCGAAAACGGTGTCCTCGTCGGACTTGTAGAAAAAGCTGAAATTGCCCGCCTGCTACAAAGACGAGCCGAAGCGAACCCTGCTTGATCTTCTCAGATACTTGACAAATAATAGTTAAACCCCCTCGATTTCTCCTTACCAAAAGGGCGATCGGGGGGGTTAACTCTAGCTTCACAAAAGTCAAGTCAAACACTAAATTATTAGCAGCAAATCAAGCATAATAATTATCAAAGTGTATTGACCTGTGAGCGAGGATGTTTTGCCACCTCATGACTATTGGGGCGGTCTCTAAAATAACTGTTCTGGGAGTACCTATGCAGAGATGCTTTCTACAGCAACTTTATAGGTAATATCAATTCCGGCAGCATCGGAATAGTAACATCCAGTCAACAGTCAACCACGGACTGTACAACCGAAATCCATCTAATTCATCTGCGTTAATCTGTGTTAATCTGCCTGTATCTGCGGTCAAAAAAGAGAATTTATCGTACCGCAGATGACAAGAGATTGACGGAGATTCACGCAGATGTCGAGAAGAGAGATAGGAATAATTCCGATGCTAACAGATTTGATATAAGGTGAGCGTACCCACACCCGATAACTCAGCAAATTTATAGGAGAAGATGCACATTGCGCCCCCTAACGCTCAATTTCATCAATCAAATCTAGTATTTTTTGATAATCAAAATTATATAGATGATTCATCATAACTTCCGCAAAAACATCATTATCGCTGCCGATTTCCTCAATTGTTGTGGCAATCAAGTCGAAGTCAGCCTCACGGACTGCCTGTTTTAGATTGCTCGTCCATTCTGGGGGAACTTTCGGCTTGGAGTCCAGCGTAAATATTGCAGCACTATCAGATATTTTTTCTTGTACCATTCTTGAACTTTGCGATAAATCATTGACTTCAACATATTTATTGATGACTTCACCAGCACCCGCTGCGGTAACAACTTGAATGTCAAACTTGAAGACTGTCCCGTGTCCCACTTCGCTCTCGACAGTAATGTCGCCCCCCATTAATCTTATGAACTCGCGGCTGATGTTTAATCCTAAACCCGTACCTGTTTGAACTTTCTTTTCTGATGAAGTTTGCACCAATAATTCAAATATGCTTTCTAATTTTTCCGGGAAAATACCAACTCCTGTATCGGCTATTTCAAAACCTATAAAAAGAGTTCGTTGAGGTTCTCCACTATTTAAAAATTCGTTTTCGGCAGGCTTAATGATTCCTTCTTGCTTGGAGCCTACGGTGATTAAAACTGAACCATACTGGGTAAATTTAACCGCATTATCTAATAGATTTATCAACACTTGTCGCAACTTAACCTCATCAGTTTGCACGTATTGGGGAACATCGGAAGAGCAGTCAATAATTACTTGCAATCCTTTATTTTTTGCCGTAATTTGAAACATATTTTGCACGTCCCCCAGCAAGCGGTACAAGTCAAAAATTTTGGCGTTGAGTGCCATCCGCCTACCTTCTATTTTAGATAAGTCTAAGACTTGATTGATCAGTTGAAGCAGGTGTTCTCCGCTGCGACGAATAATTTTGATATTTTCTTTCTCCGACAAAGTTAAATTAGCGCTGGGTTCCATTAATTGAGCGAAGCCGAGAATGGCGTTGAGGGGGGTTCGCAATTCGTGGCTCATGTTGGCGAGAAAAAGGCTTTTAGTTTTGTTGGCAGCTTCTGCGGCTTCTTTGGCTTGTTGGAGTTCTTGTTCTGCTTGTTTGCGATCGCTCGTATCAATGATTATGCCGTGCCAGACAATATCTCCATTTTCGCGCAATTCTGGTCGAGAATAACCTTGCAGCCATTTGAGTTTTCCCGATGCTGTCACAATCCGCCACTCGTGGGAAAATGGTTCGAGATCAGTGGCACTTTTGACAATTGCCTGGAAGTGACTGGATCGATCGTCCGGGTGTATTTGTTCGTAGAGTAAAGCAGAGTTGTTCTGGATTTCCTCCGGCTCTAATTCTTGAATTTCTCGGCATAGAGGACTGATATATTCCATCTTGACTGAGCCGTCGGGATGCTGCACGAATATGTAAAGTTCTCCGGGAACAGTGTTCGCTAATTTGTGAAACAGAGCTTCGCTTTTTTGCAAGGCTAATTGTGCTTGTTTGCGCTCGCCAATATCAATCCCAAATCCAAACAAAAAATCCAGGCGGCCACCTTCGTCTAGCACCGGTGTGCCGTGCCACTCGACTAACAAAGTCCGATCGTCCGAAGTGAGAATGCGATGTTCGTTAACCGTTTGCTCCCGCGCTGTTACGCCCGTAAAAATCGAATGTAATCCGGCTCGATCGCTTGGGGGTACAAATGTCGCTAAGTAATCTTTGCCTGCAACTTCTGTGGCAGTATAGCCCACAGCTTCCAGCATACTGTTATTCGCCAGCAGGATTTTACCCTCAGAGTCGATCGCCACAAAAAAAATCGGAGAATTTTCGATAATCTTTAAGTTAAAGTCGCGCTCTTGACGGATAATTTTTTCAGCTTGCCTGCGCTCCTCAATTTCGAGCTGCAAGCGGGCATTGATCGAGGCTAGCTCGATCGTGCGATCGACTACTTCAATTTCGAGGGTACGGTTGTAGTCAGCCAATATTTGCTCTGCCTGTTTGCGAGCCGTAATATCTTTAAAAACAGTAAGAACATAAAGGATATTCCCCGCACCGTCAAACACCGGCAGCGCTCGCACTTCCAAACGAATATTTTTCCCGTCTCGGCGAATATCCACATCTTCAGCAATCACCTCCAAGCCACTCAACGCCCGCACAAACGGCATTTGCTCGACCGGGTATAGTTGATTAGTGCCTGCTATATAAATTTGATAAGCTTCTGCTAGCTCTGCTGCGGTGGCATCGGGCATTTCTCCCCTGCCCAATATCTGCTCTCCCGCCGAATTGATGAAAATAAATGCACCACCCGGAGTCATCGCCGAGACTCCAACAGGCAAATTTTCTACCAGCTTGGCAAATTTTTCTTCACTTTCTGCCAAAGCTTGAAAAGACTGTTTCAGTTGAGCTGCCATCTCGTTGAAAGAGTGCGCTAATTCGCCGACTTCCTCAAGCCTACTGACAGCAACAGGGCGATCGAACTCTCTGACGGCAATATCTTTAGCTGCTTCGTTGAGCCGCAGCAGCGGCAGCGTTACCCACCTAGCTGTCAGCACTCCAGCAATTGTCGATAGCAGCAGCGCCGCCCAACAAAGTAAAATTGTAGTGCGCGTATTTTTGTTAATTTGCCCCATGAAATCTGATTCGGGAACTGCGATCGCAATCAGCCAGTTCAAACCGTAAACATCAGAAAAGGGCAGCACTTCCACAAAATATTCCTCCCCGTCTCGGCTAAATTGCAGTTGCTGCCGCTGCTGAATGTCGCCAAAGCCCCCGAAGTTTTCGTACAAATATTTAGCTGCAGTGCGAATGACAGGAGTTTGGCTGTCTAAAACATTCACCCGCTGCAGTTGCGGCTTTCCAGACATCTTTCTAAAGGGTGATTCTTGACTCGAACTGGCAACCAGCAAGCCCGATCGTTCGATCGCGAAAATTTGTCCCGTTTTGCTAAGCTTGATGCGATGGAGATATTGCTGAAGATCCGAGAGCGAAAAGTCTACGGCACTAACTCCCAGCAATTTACCATTTCGATCGCGAATCGGTTGGCTGGCAGCAATAAAAACAGTCCCAGGAGTAAAACCCGGATAAATGCTCGTCCAAATCGGTTTATTAGCTGCGACAGCTTCCTTGTACCAGGGGCGGAGACGGGCATCGTAGGTTCTGGGTTCTGCCTTTAATTTAGCGGTGCGAGTGCCGTTGCCGTCTGTAGCGTAGTAAATGCTGTGAAAGTTGCTAGACTTGTTCGCCGCGACAATTTGCAAGCTGTTATGCGTGGGGTTGCGCCAAATGCCGAGATATTCTCCTGATTTTTCAGCACCGAAGGATATCCATTGAATGCTTTTAAAAGATCGCATTTGCTGCCAGAGGAACTTCTCTCCCCGAGGCTGTGACTTTTCTAACTGTAAGTTTAATTCACCGCGCTCGATCGCTTCAGCGTTAAGTTGATTTACCCACTGGGTATGTTCGAGAAAAGAAATCAGCTTTTCTTCAACTCTCTTTCCCGTCTCCGCGATCAATTTCTCGGCGAGCTCTTCGACTGCTTTGTCTCCGTTGCGAAAGGACAGATACCCGACAATCCCCACTCCTGCGACGATTTGCAGCACAAAAGAGGCCACTAGAAGGCGACGCAGGGAGATTTTTGGTTGGTGTTGAGAAGTTTTACTCGCGAATCGGGGCAACGGCATAGGCTGATGACTAATTGCTCCCTAACACTTTAACTGTTCCAGCCTGTAATTTCACTGAGGGGCGATCGAGGTGTTTCCTTGCCCTCAAAACACCTCCCACACAGACACATAAAATTTTAGATTTTAGATTTTAGGTTAAATAATTGGGAATGAATGATGATCAAGCTCGTGCTTTCGAGCTTCGCTACAGTTGCATTCTTTCTTTTTTTCAACTGGTATGACGCACTCTTAGCTGAGAATACCTCTGCCATTTTCTTGCTTTGGTGGGTTTCCTAGCTCAACCAAACCTAATTCTTCCCTCAAACCTCTTCGGTTCATCAATTACATCCGTTAAATCCCGTACACAATTGGTGGCAGAACATCCATCCATTACATCCATTACATCCGTTAAATCCCGTACACAATCGGCGGCAGAACTTCTCTTTAACAGCTACGCGGAAAATCCCCCGCTTGTCCACACGGATATAGCGAGGGGCTAGAATAGGTATTCTCGGAAAATATAAAGTAGTGGCAGTGGCTTTTGTCCAGCCATTGCCATCTATAGAAGCCATACTGTTTGAGGCTCACAGAAAGATTTCAGAGCCAATTCTCTGCTTGCAGTCAATGCTTGAAGTCAAACCAACCTGTTCAAGCAAGAAGTCAAAGCAAGTCGTAAAGGCCTAGGCTACTTCTTCTTCTTCTCGATCAATTTGGCGCAGGTGAATGTGCTTGCGTCCCAGAGAGATTTCAAATTCATCTCCTGGCTGGAGTTCCATCTGTTTGGTGTAGGCAGCTCCAATCAGTAAGTTGCCGTTAGATTGAACGCTAATCCGATAGCTGGCAGAGCGTCCGCCGCGTCCATTGCCGTTTTGCTTCCCGTCTAGCTGAATGCCTTCTGCATCAATCAGCGCATTCAGGAATTTCATCATGTTGACCCGTTCTACGCCGTTCTTGGTAACGGTGTAGTAGCCACAGGCTCTAGCTTTTTCTTCCTTGGTAAGGTTCTCTAGGTCTTTGACCTTTTTGATCAGATCTTCGCCTTCAAGGGGTTCGATATTTTTCTTTTTAGCCATTTACTGAGTCCTGAAATATTCAACTGGTGTACGGATTTTTTCTCGGTTGGTTTTTGGTTTGACCAAGAAACTTTAGCTTTATAGCTGGTCGTAAAACCATATTACACCGATCGGCTCAATTGTTAACCACTATTATCTAAATATTTTTAATAACCTGCAGTCTTTCTTGAGGAGTAGCTGCAGCCGGTGCGAGCAATCTCTAAACTCGGTAGCATAAGCTATCAGCTATCAGCTAGCTAAATATTTGCCCCGCTCTTAAAATCCCATGAAGTTAACCACACGCGGACACTACAGTGTCAAAGCATTACTGGATCTAAGTTTGCAACCTCGCTATGGCCCGACATCGGTGAAATCGATAGCGAAGCGACAGGAGTTACCTGCTCCGTATCTAGAAAAATTGCTGATTGAAATGCGACGAGCCGGTTTAGTCCAATCTGTTCGGGGTTCCCAAGGAGGATATCAATTAGCCCGCATGCCCGCTCAAATCTCTTTAGGACAAATCTTAGAGGCTGTAGGTGAAACTATTGAACCTTTACCTCGACATTTCCCCGACGCGACGCAAGCAGAGGACTGGGTAACATTCAGTTTGTGGAACCGATTGCACAAAAAACTTGCCGAAGCGCTGTACAGTATTTCCCTCGAAGACTTATACTATGATGTCCGCAGTTGGCAAGCGGCTCTTGGGGAAGAAACTAGCTTTATCATTTAAATGGTAAGTTCATTCATTCGATCGCCAGCAATCACACATGGACGCAACACTTGTTACTTACTTTGGCGGCTGTCACTGCGGAGCTGTCCGCTTCCGTGTCGCCGTTGACAAACACGAAGCATCAGATTGCAACTGCTCTATCTGCAAAAAGAAGGGATTTTTGCACCTCATTGTGCCGCCGGAACGTTTTACCTTGCTCAGTGGCCAAGATGTTTTGACCACCTATACATTTAATACAGGAACTGCTCAACATACTTTCTGCGGAATTTGCGGCATTCACTCGTTCTATCGCCCCCGATCGCATCCCGATCAATTCGATGTCAACGTCCGCTGTCTTGACGACGATGCCATCAAACACTTTGAGATTCTACCCTTTGACGGTGTTAATTGGGAGGAGAACGTACACTTGCTGCGCGACGAAAGTAATCTCAGCAGTTAAAATTGCTGCTAAAAAATTAAAGTCCCCAAAGGTAGCAGCAGTTAAAACCTGCGCTACCCGGACGATCGCTCCTGGTCGGACGGACTATCAAGTTTGACAAAATATATAATGATGCCGGATGAATTTCCTGTTTTGATTTTAGCTGCGGTGTTGGATTATTCGATCGGCGATCCTTGGGGTTGGCCACATCCCGTGCAGGCGATGGGTTGGGCGATCGACCGCTATACTCGACTTGTCTTTAATATATGGAATAATCCCGTAGGCAAAATGCCTGAAGCAGAGGACCGTCCCGCTGGCGACCGGCACAAACTGCTGCTACGATGTGCTGGTACAATACTAGCGATCGGGCTGATTGTAGGCAGTTATACTGTCAGTTGGTCGATCGTCCAAGCTGCTAGTTGGGTGCATCCTCTTTTAGGTATTGCCATACAGACCATTTTGCTGGCAAGCTGTTTTGCATGCCGCAGTTTGAGGGCGGCTGCGGAGGATGTGCTAGCACCTTTAAATGTTGGAGATTTAGTCAAGGCGCGAGAAAGGTTGAGCCTTTACGTAGGCCGGGATACCGAAAACTTATCCGAGCCAGAAATTCTGCGAGCATTGTTAGAAACTGTAACAGAGAATGCAGTCGATGGCGTGACAGCACCGCTATTTTATGCCTTACTTGGGTTCGCTCTGCCGCATCTATTATTAAGTGTTACCGCTGCCCCGATCGATCCTAACTCGATGTGGGCGAGTGCTATAGTCCCCTTGGCGATCGCTTACAAAGCAGCCAGCACATTAGATTCTACGATCGGCTACAAAGAAGCGCCATACACAGATTTAGGATGGTTTAGCGCCAAACTAGAAGACGTGCTGACGTGGATTCCTTGCCGGCTAACAGTGATTACTTTAGCCGTTATATCTGGCAAACCGATTTACATTTGGCAGATTTGTCAGAGAGATGCTGTTAAAGATGCCAGTCCCAATTCCGGTTGGAGCGAGTGCGTTTACGCCGCCATCTTGGGAGTACAACTAGGAGGTACTAATTCCTATCGCGGAGTTCTCAAACACAAACCGCTGTTAGGCGAGCCGGTTCACCCGATCTCAGCGCCGCTAATTTGCCAAGCATTGCAATTAACTCGGTATTGCTTTCTGATTTGGTTGGGACTATCATTGCTTTTTTATACCTTATTAGGTTTGAGCCGCTAACTTATGACCTCACTAGAACAGTCCAGGAGACATAAATAACGTATTTCTGTCATTGTTCGCCTTCGGCTAAGCAATCGCAGCATCTGCTTTTCATCCGTTCGGGGTAAGTCCTGCAGAAGACACAGATCAGCCACCTACAGCAGCAAAAAAAGTTTTGACCTTTGTTCAAACCCCCAGATTCATCTGTCAAGTCAATCTCAAATCTCAAATCTCAAATCTCAAATTGTTCGATATGCCAACAGCCAACAATTAGCTCGCAGCAACCAATGACTAAAATTATCCAAATTTTATCGCCTGATGAAGTGAGGCGCACTCTCACCCGCGTCGCTTCCCAGATTGTCGAAAAATCAGGGAATCCCTCGGAGTTAGTGCTGTTGGGCATTCATAGTAGAGGAGTGCCTTTAGCTCAAATTTTGGCCGATCAAATTGAAGTTCTCGAACAAGTCAAAGTACCCGTGGGCGCTTTGGATATTACCTTTTACCGAGATGACTTGGATCGAGTTGCGATGCGGACACCGGCTAAAACAGAAATTCCTTTCGATTTGACGGGCAAAACCGTGGTGTTGGTAGATGACGTTATATATAAAGGCAGAACGAGTCGAGCGGCTTTGAATGCGGTCAACGATTACGGGCGGCCGGAGAAAATTTGGTTGGCGGTATTAGTTGATCGTGGCCACCGAGAAGTACCGATTCAGCCGGATTTTACGGGTAAAAAGTTGCCGACTGCAAAGGAAGAACAAGTTAAGGTTTACGTTCAAGAGATCGACGGGCGCGACGGAGTGGAGTTAATTAAGGGTTGATATCCTTGACCTTGGCATCGGAATAATAATTTTTGGAGTGCAGTACGATCGTCCCCGCGCAGCGCCCGCCATCTCAGAAGCGAGCAGATATAATGTGGAATTGATTAAGGCTTAATATCGTTGACCTTGGCATCAGAATAATAATTTTTCGAGTGGAATGCGAGCTCAGGATCTCGCGCTCAACCAATTTTCTAGTTGGCGATCGCACTTGCGACCTCACAAACCAGGTTTATTCGGATATTTTTCGTTTCTGGTCGCAAATTTTTCGTATAAACCGGGTTTCTGGCCCCCATCCGTCCAGGACTGGTATCTGGGAAGAAACCTGGTTTTTAGCCAGAGCGCGGAGCGTCATGATTAATTTTAAATCGGCAGTGCAGGAGTTGAACCTGCCTGGGGCGAATTATGAGTTCGCTGCCTAAACCGCTCGGCCAACTGCCGTTAAATCTATTTCTTTGATCTAACTCAAAATGAATTATAACATAATTTCTCAGTCCGTGCTAGAACTAGAGAACAAAAATCAAAATTCTTAGATCTGCTGAGTCCCGATCGCCTGTTAGCCAATGTGCTGGAGCCGATCGACCGGACAAAGCAGTTTCTAGGACTCGGCATAAACTTATAGGCAATGGCAGTGAATTCGACGGTAGTGCTGACTCTAATTCTGCTCGCTCTGATGTTTGGAGCAGGCGTGACGAGTTCTGTTTGGGGATTTACTATAGGTCGCGAAGCCTTGCAAGGAACGACTCAACCCGATGTTCGTCCCAGCAACAATGCTGGCAGTGGCAAGCCTGGAAAGACGGCTAGCAAAGACCAAGTGAGCATTTTGAAAGAAAAAGACATTCTCACAACCGTCAAAGCACGGGTAGAAGGTCGCGATCCAGAAAAAACGGCCGGGGCAAATACTAAAACAGAGAAGGCAAGCTCTAAACCAGCCGCAGCCAAAAAACCCGCTGCACAAAATGCTAGCGCCAAGTTTCCTCTGAACAGTCGCGACGGGGGAATAACTCTGGAAGTGAGCGCGGCCAGTCAGCGCAACAATTCCATGCTGCTAGACGTGAGCATGAAAAATGAAGGATCGCAAGCTGTGAGGTTTCTCTACAGTTTCTTGAACGTCACTGACGATCGTGGCCGGGCCCTGAGCGCGACTGCCGAGGATTTGCCCTCGGAACTGCCCCCCAACGGGCAGGTGTATTACGGTACGGTGAGTATTCCCACAGCTTTGCTGGAAAATGCTAAAGAAGTTTCACTGACGCTGACAGATTATCCAGGTCAAAAACTTCAGTTGCAAATATCTGGCATTCCAGTGGCGAAGTAAAATAAAAGAAGACCAAACCTGCAGACGGATTCTCAGGTTTGATCGAGAAAGTTTTTTTAGGGAGCATTGTGTCACTTTTAGGGGCGAGAGTGCAGGAGATATCTGATTTACCCGCGATGAGTTCGACAGAGGTGCTGTCGCGGTTGCTGTCAGTGCTGTTGCTGATTGCGATTAATGCTTTTTTTGTGGCGGCTGAGTTTTCGATGGTGACGGTACGCCGATCGCGCATCAATCAGTTAGTGGAAGCTGGCGACGTTGCAGCTTTAACTGTGCAATCTTTGCAGCAAAGTATTGAGCGATTGCTCTCGACAATGCAGTTGGGAATCACTCTTTCTAGTTTAGCTCTCGGCTGGATTGGGGAAAGTACGATTGCCGTGCTAGTCCGAATGTCGATCGGCTATTTGCCGCTGCCAATTTACATCAAGTCGGCGATCGCTCATTCTTTTAGCATACCAATAGTAACTTTTTTGTTGCTAGCTTACCTGCAAATCGTACTCGGCGAACTCTTTCCCAAATCTGTAGCGTTACTGTATTCCGAACAGCTAGCCAGAAGTTTAGGGCCTCCGAGTTTATTGATTGCCCGTTTGTTCAATCCCTTTGTGTCGTTTCTCAATCAATCTACTCGATCGCTCTTGCGGTTTGCGGGCATCGAATACGATCTAAGGCATCGCCCGGTTACTCCCGAAGAACTGCAACTAATTATAGCTACTTCCAGCGAATCCAGCGGCTTGGAAGCAGAAAAGCGAGAATTGCTCAACAACGTGTTTGAATTTGGCGAAGTTTGGGTAGAAGAAGTAATGGTGCCGAGGCCTAGCATTGTTGCACTTCCCAAGACAGCAACCTTTCAAACTTTGCTCGACGAAATGGCTATTTCTCACCATTCCCGCTATCCCGTGACGGGAGATTCTTTAGACGACATTATCGGCATTATTGGCTTCAAACAACTTGCGAAACCCCTAGCTGAAGGTTTGCTATCTCCCGACACGCCAATTGTAACTTGGATGGATTCGGTGAGGTTTGTGCCGGAGATGATGCTGCTGGGGGAACTGCTGCCTTTGATGCAGAGTTCGTCGGAAGAAATTGCGATCGTAGTCGATGAATTTGGCGGCATTTCCGGGTTAGTCACGCTGAGGGATTTGATAGCCGAAATTATCGGCCGCAGCTACGAGTCGCCCGACAGCAAAGAAATTGCTTTGCAAGTATTGGACGATCGCACTTATTTAGTGCAAGCGCAGTTAAATTTAGATGATGTGAATCAAATATTGAATTTGGATTTGCCAGTAACTGACGAATATCAGACAATCGGAGGTTTTCTGAGTTATCAGTTGCAAAGAATGCCTGCTGCTGGGGAAGTTTGGCGGGGCGAAAATGTGGAACTTACGGTTGTTTCTGTGTCCGGGCCGCGGTTGGATCAACTTCAAATTCACTTGTTGGAAGACGCTGCGGGCGATCGAGCTTTAGATGAAATTGCAGCAGCCGATGGGGAAATTGTGGGGAAAGGGCGAAAGAATAGCGGGTTGAGTAGTGTGGCAAAATTGTCTCATTAAGATTTTGATGAAAATGGCGATCGAAATAGCGCAACTTTTTATACCAAATCTGAGTTAGCAACCCCGTTTATTCTTTAGTCTCTTAGAGAGGGACGAGAGTTTATGGAGGAACGCTTTCAACCGCCGAGTCGGAATACTGTTTAAGCATAAGGCACCGGATCTTTTAATTCCAATTCCTCAAAAGCCGCCAGCCGCAACCGACAAGAATCGCAAACACCGCAGGCATTTTCCCCGCCTGCGTAGCAAGACCAAGTTTGCTCCCAAGGTACTCCTAATTTGTTGCCTAATTGAATAATTTCTGTCTTTTTAAGTTCGATCAAAGGTGTGATAATATTAATAGCATTTCCTTCTCGACCCTGCTTTGTTCCTAACCGAAATACTTCCTGCATGGCTTGGATGTAATCGAGGCGGCAGTCGGGATATCCAGAATAATCTAAAGCGTTGACACCGATGTAAATGCGATCGGCTTCTAGAGTTTCTGCGTAGGCGAGGGCAAAGCTGAGAAAGATCGTATTTCTAGCAGGAACGTAGGTAATTGGGATGTTTTGGGACATTTCTGCAAGATTGCGATCGATCGGCAATTCCATCTCATTATCCGTCAGTGCCGAACCGCCCCACAGTGTTAAGTCAAAGTTTACTATCTGATGTGCCTTAACGCCTGCAGCAAGTGCGATCGCCCTTGCTGATTCCAACTCCCGCCGATGCCTTTGCTTGTAGTCAAAGGAAATAGCGTAACACTCGCAGCCGTCGGCTTTGGCTTGATACAAAACTGTTGAGGAATCCAGCCCTCCCGACAATAAAATAACTGCTTTCACTTAAAACATCCTCAATAAAATTAGCTTTTATATTTATATCAAATTAGTCGCAAATTGACAATAATAATAGTTGTGTAGAACATCTAAATGTAGCTTAGGCACTGCACAGCTTACCTAAAAATTAACTGGTTCCTAGGCTCTGCCTGGAAACCGAGATTGAGAGGCTCTGCCTCGCATTACGGCCAGGAAAATTAGAGGCAGAGCCTCCAGATATACGTTACCAGGCAGAGCCTAGTAACGAGTAGAAAGAAAATTCATCTTTTGTGGAACAGGCATCTTGTCTGTTCTTGAGATTGATGCAGGATGTCAGATTTAAGTTGCTAATAAATCATCGAGTTCACGGTAATCGGGCAAAGTTGTATCAATTTTAATGCCCTGCCGCAAAACTGTGCGATCTCCCTGCGATCTAGATAACAATTCGCTGAAATTCCGCGCCTTAAACAAAATTAAATCAGCAGGTAAACCCACTGCAATTCGTCCTAAATTCGGCAATCCCATTAAATCGGCTGGAGTCTTTGTAACTGCACAGGGCCAGTCTCCATAAGGTCTATCTAAATGAGCGATGCGGACTGCCATATTAAAAACTTCCAAAACATCATGGTCGCCAAATCCGTAAAACGGATCGCGACAATTATCGCTAGCAACTGCAACGGGAATTCCTGCTGCTTTGAGTTCGTGCAGCAGTGTCACTCCCCGCCAGCGCGGTGTATGCTGAGATTCTCGGTCTTGCAGGTAAAGGTTGCACATCGGCAAGCTGACAATGCCAATATTTGCTTCCTTGACTAATTCCAGAGTTTCTGTTACTAAATCTGACGGTTGTACGGCTAAACTACAGCAGTGTCCGCAGATTATTTGACCCCCAAATTTATGGCGGATGGCGGTTTTTGCGACTTCCCGCAATGTTACTGAATCTGGATCGTCGTTTTCGTCGGTGTGGAAGTCGAGGTTTAAATTTCGTTCTTTGGCTAAGGCAAAAACTCGATCGAGTTGTTTGTCTAAATCGGGATTCATGTAGGCGACGCCGCCGAGAATGCCGCTAATTTGGGCAATGCGATCGGCTAATTTTTCGCCTGCGGGTGTCAGGTAATAGTCGAGGGAAACCAAGGAAGCTGCTTGTAAGATCAGCCGATCGCCCCATTCGGCTTGCAGCGCTTCAAATACTTCTAAACTAACGGTTCCCTGTTCGCCCGCGCTGTCGATGTGAGTGCGGATGGCCTTGGTTCCGTGGGCGTAGCTGCACTTTATGCCAAACTCCATTCGCCGGTAAACATCCTCTGCATTCCAGTTTTTTTGGGCATCAGCGCACACTGCTTCGATCGCGCTGGCAAAAGTTCCATCGGGATTGGGCGATCGTTCCCAAATGTGGCCTTTGTCTAAATGGGTGTGCATATCCACAAAACAAGGCCAGATTAAGTCGCCCTGCAAATCTACAACCGGGATATTTTCAGAGGAGGATACAGGTTTTGTACCTGCTGGGATGATTTGGGCGATCGCCCCTGCTGCAATTTCCAAATCCACCAAACAAAAATTGTTCTCACTCCCCGTTGTCGCCACAGTAGAAGCTGAGGGCGCGAGCGATTTCATCTCTAGAAGAGACGCGGGTACGCGACCATTTTTGAGCAAATAATTAGATGTACTTGGCAACATTAATTTTGTGAGTTAGTATTTTGTTGATAATTACTGGCTACCAGTTGTAACTATAACAACCCTTGCAGGAATTGTGAACATCTCTCTTTTCCTTTTTCTCTCTTTTCTAGATTCTCTGCGCCCTCTGCGCCCTCTGCGTTTAGTTAAACAAATATCATGCAGCAAAAAAATATAAATGTTAGAGAAACTTCGATTAAATAGGTAGCTTTGCTGTTGGTACTCCCGCCCTCATCACTGAAGCACTTATGCAAAATTTTTATATTTTCAGGACAGCGCGAAAATCAGCGTCACGAGTTTTGCTATGCCGGATACTTCCAGAGCCTGAATCCTTTTGCTATCATAAATTACTGCTTCAAATTGCAGTTTCACTTTCAACTAACAGCAGCATCCATAGCAAGAGCCAAAAACAACTGTGTCAAAACCCAAGCATATAGTTTTAACATCCCATCCCGACAGATCTGGCACAAAACCTCATCCAATTTACTGGGGAGAAATCGATCCGCTGAAACGGGGGCCTGTGATTGGTAGCCTCACCAAATCGTCTCACCGGAATGCGATCGGCACTCATTCGGGTTCCTACTCTGTTTATCGCGCGCTAGCAGTGGCTTCCGGGGCATTGCAAGCAGATCACCGCCCCGATTTTACCAACACCTCTCCGGCCGCACACATCGGGCCGCACCCGAGTTGGGGCGATCGCAATTTGATTGTTTCTCTCGATCCCTTTGGGGGTTTAGTCAGCGAAGTTTATACTTCATTTCTCCAGCAAGGATATGATATTCGACCGACAATTGCTGTCACTAAAGCTCACATTAATATGCCGGAATTGCAAGATGCTATCGCTAAGGGGCGAGTGCAAATTGATGGCAAAATAGTCAAAGCAGGTGGCAATTTAGCAGTAACTAAAATTGCGATCGACCCGGTTTGGTATTTGCCGGGAATTGCTCGGCGGATTGGGGCTCAAGAAAGCGTTCTCCGCCGTGTCCTGTTTGAGCAAACAGGCGGAATGTTCTCGGATTTAGTGACGCGGCCAGACTTACACGTTTTCTTGCCGCCAATTGGCGGAACTACGGTTTATATTATTGGCGATGTCGCGAATATTTCTGACCCGGATAAGCAGTTGGCGGTACGTGTACATGATGAATGCAACGGTTCAGATGTCTTCAGTTCCGATATCTGCACTTGTCGCCCTTATTTGGTACACGGGATGGAAATTTGCATCCAAACGGCACAATCAGGCGGTTCTGGGGTAATAGTTTACTTCCGCAAGGAAGGGAGAGCTTTGGGGGAAGTGACTAAGTTTTTGGTGTACAATGCCAGAAAACGGCAGGAAGGCGGCGATCGCGCTGATGCCTATTTTACGCGCACTGAATGTGTTGCGGGAGTTCAAGATATGCGGTTTCAAGAACTAATGCCAGACGTGCTGCACTGGTTGGGGATCTCTCGAATTGACAGTTTAGTTTCTATGAGCGATATGAAATACAATGCGATTATCAATTCTGGCATTCAGGTAATCGATCGCATTCCCATTCCAGAAGATTGGATTCCTGCAGACGCACAAGTCGAAATTGTCGCCAAAAAAGCCGCCGGCTACTACACGCCAGACCCGGTGCCAGATGCTACAATTCTTGCAGAAGCGATCGGACGCGATTTAGGAGATTAAGATGGCAAAGACGCGACCGATGAGATGCGAACAATCGCGTCTTTGCTAAATAAAATTTATTGCTGGTTTTTGATCAGTCAGGGTAGGTTATGGCTAATTTGCGTTCTAGTGTGATCGTAAAAACAGATATTTGCGGATATACCGCCAGAGTCAAAAAATTATCTCAGTCGGACTTGAGTAGTTTGTTAAACGAGCATAAAAATTTTGTTTCAGATATTAGCGCCAGAAATGAAGGCAGCGTAATTAAAGGGGAAGGTGATTCATTTTGGATAATTTTCCCCAGCGTCACAGCAGCGGCAGTAGCAGCCATAGAAATGCAGCAAGAATTGAGAGCGCAACAATCTAGCAAGGCGAACGACGAACGATTGGCTATTCGCGTGTCGATTACATTAGGAGATGTCTTGCATCAAGATAAAGATATCTTTGGCGATACTGTGAATTTAACAGCGCGCATAGAATCAGTAACTCCGCCGGATGAAATATATTTGTCCCAAGCAGCATGGCTCGCGCTCAACAAAGCAGAAGTGCAAACGTCTTTTGTCAACGAGTTTTCTTTGAAAGGGATGAGCGAACCTGAAAAAGTATACAAAGTTGACCAAAGTTACAAAACGCGAATCATCAAGAATCAAGCCATAATTAAAGCTGATTTGAGGGGTTTTATAGCTTATCAAGAATCTAATTCTATCAAAGATGTGGAATATTTGCTCACGAACTTTGATACTTTTGAAAAAACAATTTGCGAAGAATACGGCGGCACAATTCGGAGTATTGTTGGTGATTCGCATTTGTTGACTTTCCCGGAAGCTCACTCAGCCTTAGCGGCAATGGAAAGTCTGTGCGAGAATTGGAAACTTTTTATTGACGCCAATCAAATACCTTGTGGCTTGTCGGTGGGAGTTGCGAAGGGAAATCTATATATATTTAGGTCTTGCACTTACGGAAAAGATATTCACATAGCCGACAGGCTGGAAGATTTAAGTAAAATAGTATCTCCGGGGAAAGAAAAAAACTCGGTGATAGTTTCCGATCAAATAAAACGCGAAGTCAGCGGGTCGAAGTGGGAATATAAGCTGATAAAAATCGATAAAAATGCGATTTTAGATAATCTTTTAGATTACAGTCAGTTTGACTTTTTTCAAGAAAACGATGTTTACCGCTGTTTGGTTGTATGAAGTTGCACAATATTGAACTTGAGACTGTAGAATATCTGAGAACGCCGGCTGCTATTCGCCAAAAGTGCGATCGGCTTTTTGATTTAGCCCGCCTAGACAAACTCCGCTACTTCCGCGTCGATTTATCCCAACTCGACAACGCAGCAAATTATGTAATTGCCACAACGGGCCAACAGTATCCCGATTTTAACATTCCCTTTCACAGTCGCTGGCGACATTTTGAAGCTGGCAACCTGCCGCGACTCGCCGAATTGGATGCAGCTTTAGCAGAATTTGCACCGGTTGAAAAAGCTAAGATCAAATTTGATTTAGCAATTGTCAGCGTTTTGATCGATGCCGGTGCTGGTGCCGATTGGCAGTATTGCGAACCTGAAACCGGACAGGTTTACCGCCGTTCTGAAGGGTTAGCAATAGCCAGCTTGCGGATGTTTTGTCAAGGTATTTTTTCCAGCAATCCAGATTTTACTTGGCAAGCGGATTCTCGCGGACTTTCTCAATTAAAACTCGAAACCTTAGCTGCGGGATTTCAGGTAAGTCGAGATAATCCGCTAGTTGGTTTAACAGGCCGATTAGAATTATTGCAGCGTTTGGGGAAGGCGATTTGCCAACATCCATTATTATTTGGTAGCGCCAACCCGCGTCCCGGCAATTTGGCAAAATACTTGCTCGACAGTCGGGTTTCTGGAGCCAAAACTGTGAAGGCTGCTGAAGTATTGAGCGCTGTTTTGACAGGTTTTGGGGAAATTTGGCCGGGAAGATATGCAATTGGTGGCGTTAATTTAGGCGATGTTTGGCGGCATCCGGCTTTAACAGGAGAAAATTTGGGAGATGAATTCGTGCCGTTTCACAAACTATCGCAGTGGTTGACTTATTCGCTGTTGGAACCCCTGCAAGAACTTGGTTTAGAAGTCGCCGGATTGGATGAGTTAACGGGATTGCCGGAGTACCGCAACGGCGGTTTATGTTTGGATATCGGGCTGCTGCGGGCAAAAGATTCGGCTAT
The DNA here is from genome assembly GCF_036701145.1 of Microcoleus sp. Pol17C6. Classification (NCBI taxonomy): domain Bacteria; kingdom Bacillati; phylum Cyanobacteriota; class Cyanophyceae; order Oscillatoriales; family Microcoleaceae; genus Microcoleus; species Microcoleus sp. Pol17C6. The sequence goes on along the minus strand of NZ_JAUBQH010000050.1, from coordinate 14,783 downwards.
TTTTGAGCAGAGTTACTTGCCGGGTTCGGAAGTTATAGTGGAATGGCGATCGCTGACTGTGAATCTTTTAGATAAAATTGCTGCAGCTATTCGGGAAAAGCTGCATTTGAGTGCGACAGACTTGCCGCTGGTGAAGATTTTGCAGGGAGGAACTTGGGCGGCGGGGCGGAAAATTGCGGGCGAATTGAGGGCTGGTGGAGGGCCGCCAATTCAGATTGAAAGTGACGGCACTGTGTTTTAGGGGGAAGAAGGAAGAAGGAAGAAGGAAGAGGGAAGAAGGAAGAGGGAAGAAGGAAGAGGGAAGAGGGAAGTTCGGCAACGGATTCTATAACGGATGTAACGGATGTAACGGATGTCTGGAAGAAGGAAAAGGGAAGAAGGAAAAGGGAAGAGGGAAGAAGCAAGAAGGAAGAGGGAAAATTATCCCCTCTTCCAACTTAAAATTCAAAATTCAAACCTGAAAACTATACCTCACACTACACTCCCAACAAGCTGCTTACCGGCAAGTGCGATATTTGACGTGATAAACTAAACCGCGATGAGCCAAATCGAAGGAGTCAACGGTTGCCATGCCGGCACCGCGGGCTGTCATTGCAGCATTTACTCTCATATTTACACTGTCACCGCAGCGAGACCAAACATTAGCTACAGTGGCTAAGCTATCTCGAACATTGTAGTTAGTTTCGCCGCTGAGATTTCGATTAAAAACAGGGCCGCGGGCTCCAGCGAAAAAGTATTCTGCTCGCAGGTTGCCTGTGGTTTTAGGAGCAACGTAGCCGCGGTAATCAGCATCGTAGATAGAAATTTGGTAGCCTTGGGGTACTTTGATGGGAATGCTCAGATTGCAGCTTTTCCGGCTTTCTGTTGAGACATTTCCCAGGGCTGCAAACTTGTCAAATAGGATGGTCAGTTCTTGACCGTCGGGGCTGACGCTGACGCTGGCGGAGCGATCGGGGCAACCGCTACCGCCGTAGCTTGCACCTAAAATTTGAACGGCAGGATTAGCCAAGGCGGGGCTGATAGAAGCAGTCATTAATGCCGTAGCTAGCAATAGTTTTACAAACTTCATGGATGTTCTCCTTAATAATTTCAGTTGTGTGTTAGGAGCACCCTAAAAAAATGGAACTGAATTTCGGTAATGCGTTTTAAAGTTGGATATAACCGCCTTCATGATGAAAGATGAAAAGCCAGTCAAGCCAACCTTATGACCTCATGTGCAGTTCCTATTCAGGTTTTTTCGATTAGTTCACTAATCGAAAAAATAGGTTTTCTGTTGATACTTCTTAAGATTCATATCTGTTGGTAAAAGTTCCGGAAGATTTCGGGGCGAAACTCCGGATCAGTGTTAATCGGCTTAGATGGAGCGCGAGACAGCGAAACCAGTGGGGAGGCTTTTGGGCCCGGATCTGCGTTCTTAGGAAGAGTGCGGGAAGGAGAGGAAATGAGATAATGACATATTTGTGTATTTTCAAACCTCGCATACTTAGTGTCGCGCTGGGCGGATGAAAGGCAAGTGTAGAAGTAATTTTATTCGCGCGGTATTTGTGTTTTCAATAGGGGTTTGAGATAAGTAGTCCAGGACGCAAGGGCGGCAGAAACCTGCTTTTTTTGCGTCAAGAATGCCTCGATGGCTGATAAGTTAGAATAAAGCAAAGTAATTATTCAAAAAAATGAGTGCTAAAGTTACTGTCATTGACCATCCTTTGATACAGCACAAGTTAACTCTCATGCGGCAAACTCAAACGAGCACGGCGAAATTTCGCCAATTGCTGAAAGAGATTGGAATGCTGCTAGCCTATGAAGTGACGCGAGATTTGCCGCTAAAATACGAACAAATAGAAACGCCGATCGCCAAAATGAATGCACCGGTGCTGGCTGCAGAAAAGAAAATTGTTATTATTTCGATTATGCGTGCCGGTCAGGGACTGTTAGATAGTATTTTAGAACTGATTCCGTCTGCGAGGGTAGGACATATTGGTTTGTACCGCGATCCGACAACTCGGATGGCGATCGAATATTATTTCAAAGTTCCCCAGGATATCGAACAGCGAGATGTTTTAATTGTCGATCCGATGTTGGCTACTGGTAATTCAGCAGTCGCGGCAGTGGATAGGCTTAAAGAAGTTAATCCGAAGTCTATTAAATTTTTGTGCTTGCTGGCGGCACCGGAGGGACTTAAGCACTTTCACGAACAACACCCTGACGTGCAGATTTATACGGCGGCAGTTGACGAGTGTTTGGACGAACACGGCTATATTGTACCCGGACTGGGAGATGCGGGCGATCGGCTTTACGGCACTATGTGAATTCAATAAAATTATTTTCTGCTGTATATGCCAATACATTCATTTAACAGTAAGTTTTATAACATAAGTAGTGGTTTGATAGTGGCAGACAATGTAAATTGTAAGATTTTAATGTCAGGGAAAGCCTATATATAGCAAGGGTTGTAGGATTTTCTTAGGTTTAATTCGTAAATTGCATTATCTCAATGTATTTACTGCATCTTATGGGTAAAATCTCTGCCTTTAGTGTAATTAATCGCAAGAATTAGTTCATAAAATAGATGTATGATGCTAACCGTTTGCGATAGACTACTAACATTTTTTGACGAGGGAAAAAACAATGGAGACTACAGCACAGAAAGAAGCCGCAACTCAGCCTGTTGAGGAAGTGAAAATTCAGAATATCAACAGTTTGGAGTTTGAGCTTTGGGCTAAAGCAGTGAAACGCCAGATGATTGCAGCACTTTCTAAAAAGGGCGCGATTTGAGAGCTCTGGGTTTTTTGCGTGCAACTTGTGTTAATTAACTTAACAAAATTTTTGTCTGCATTGTTGTTCAAGAGCGATAAGTGGGGAGGGGAAAAGTTTTGAGATTGCGCCTCTCGATGAGTTGCCCAAGAGGAAGAAGAAAGCATTTTCCTTATTCCTAGTTTTGGACGCACGGGTGGAAGGAAACCGGGTTTTTTTACGAAAATACTTCTGTTGCAATCGGCAGAAATGGTAAAAAACCCCGGTTTCTTCGTGTCAAGAGTGCCTCCGGGACTGTTCTGTCTGCCGAATGCTTTCTGGCAGATTACGATCGCTTGTCAACCGCCGCCAGCAAGCGCAGACTTCCGTCTTGAACCTGCACTGCTTTCACCGTTCCCACAGCAACTCTTTGTTGACCGTTAGCCATCGCTACCTCAATCTTAATCTTGGGGTCAGCCAGTAATCCCAGCCGCCCCCAGAGCCACTTAACTTGAGTAGCAGGAAAAGAGCGCACTTCTACGTCTGAAAAGGGCGAATTAACCCAGCGGCTACCGTCGTAAAAACTCGCTACTTGCACCTGATACCAAACTTGTTCTCCCGCCAATTTTAACTCGTTGTTCGGTTCGGGTTCCAGCCACTCAGCGGGATTGACACTGTTAATTAAAGTAGCAGAACCCATAATTTGACTCTTGTGGGCTTCTAAACTTTCAGCTTGAGAAACTGCTTCCTGAAGTTTGTTGACCAAATTCCGAATTCGACTTCTGGTTTCGCTGTCAGTATCTGATTGCTGGTCGAGCCAATTCATCGCCTCGCGAGTTCCGTCTTGAGAAGCTACAATCAGGGCGCCCCAAGCCTTGACATCGGCGTCAGCGGCATTCACTCTCAAGGCGGCGTCTATGCGGTTCCAGATCCGCCCGCTGTCATTTTTGAGGGTTGTGGCTATTTCGTTACTGTTGCTCGGATCGGCTTCAAATACTTGCAAAGCTTCGCTCCAGCGGCCGTCGATCAATTCTGCGAGAACTTGTTGACCGGGACTGGCCCAAGATGCGATCGCCTGAGCCCGAGTAATTTTAGCGTGAAATTCGATCGTTTCTAGCTGAGCTTGCGCGACGGCAGGCCAATTTTTGCCCGCTTTCCCCTTCGCCACACGCATGACATTTAATGCTGGAGACCACAGCCCGCTTTTCGCCAGTCGCAGCCCATTTTGGTAAGTCTCGTCATTGAAAGCAATTTCTTCTAAAGAAATCGCAGTTAACTGAACGGGGTTCGGCAAAAATTTGCGCGGGCCAATTTGATAAAGCGTAAATTGCGGCTCTAAACCCACTGTTTGGTCGATCGCCAACTGCGGGTTTTCCCCCTTAACAATTTGCTGCCAATTCGGCGGTTGTCCGGCCGCACTCGCCCACTCCAACAGCGGCATTAAATGATTTTGGCTGGGGTTGTAGCGAACGACTTGTCCGTAGGGAATTTTCCTGTCGCCCCGCTTTAGTTGACCGCTGACATTAAACCAAATGCCAGAGGCGGGGGGCTTTCCGTCAAAGCGGCGCAGTTCTGTTAGGGGTAGGGACTGATTCGAGGCTTGATTGTCAGATGTAGAGTCAGCTAAAGAAGTAATGACAAAAGATTCCGCCGGGCCTTCTACGTTCACAGAACTTGCTAACTGAAAATACTGCTCTTTATCGGAACTGCGATCGGGAAGCTGCACCCGCTTGTACACCCGAAGTTCGACAATTTGACGGCAAGGATTTTTGCAAACCGTAGAAGCCTTAACACTTCTTTCTACCATCACCGGCAATAGCAAATCGGAAATAGAATTATCGCGGGATCGATCGACGGGAAGAGGCAGGGGTTCTCCGGTTACGAATCCCAATTTGCGGATGCTGGCTTTGATTTGATCGAGAGTTTGGATCGAATCTCTGCTACCTGTAGGCAGGCGCGACCATTCCGGCACAAACTGAGAGATCAACCTGTTGCCATTGGGATCGACAATTAGCTGATAACTCAGCCAAGCGCCGCCTCCCATCAAAGCTGCACAGCCAGCCAAGACGCTGAGGGCTGTCAAATTAGCTACCAGTCTTTTCCAGGGATATCTGGCGCGAGTTCGGGGAGTAGGTATTAGAAGCTGGGACTCTTGAAGATTTTTGGGGCGTCGGGCTTGGCGCCGGCGTCTTGTCGGAGGAGGAGCAACTTTTCGATTTTCTGGGGGTAAGGCTCGATTTTTTGAGGGGTTAATTTTGTGTTCCATCGTCCCATTTTAGAATTTAGATTTTAGAATTTAGGGTTTAAAATTGCAATAGCCGATCGTACTGCCGACCTATGATATCCCAAGTGTATTGGCTTTCAACGAGCGATCGCGCGCTGACAGAGAGATCCTGTCTTAGCTGCTGATTTTCAAACAAATTGGTAATCGCCTCAACATACTCCTGAACTTTGTTCGCCCGCAAGGCCCTTCTCGGTTGTGGGCCGCCATCGACGGCTAAACCCTCCAAACCTCGATCGCTCGCAACCACGGGGGTTCCCGCAGCCATCGCCTCCAAAGTTTTATTTTTAATCCCAAAACCTATCCGCATCGGCACCACACAAACAGCAGCTTGATGCAAATATTCTGCCACCCTTTGCACCCGGCCTACTACATGAATTCCCGGAAGTTCCCCCAAGGCGAGCACTTCCGGGACTGGCGAAGCCCCTACTAAGGTGAGGGTAGCATCGGGATAGCGCTGCTGCAAAGGCGGCAGTATTTGCAAACTGAGAAACCGCGCCGCGTCAATATTGGGCAAATTGTTCATTGCGCCTGCAAAAATTAAGGTGTGTCCTCCCGGATCGATCGACCGGTACGGAAATTGGGTTAAATCTACGCCGTTAGGAATTACATCTATGGAAGGTACAAAAAAATCTTGTTTTCCTCGCACCTGAACCGGAGGCAACAGTAATTCTAGGAGTTGCTCTCTGTCTGTGGATGTTGTCGCAACAATGCGGGAGAATTTGGAACAGTAGCGTTTTTCGTAGCGGGCGAGTAGCGGTAAATTTAGTCGATCGCGCAGGGGTTTTTCCGAGGTGCCGGTTGCTAACATTTCCCTGCAAGTTCCCCAAACGGAACTGTGAATGTTTGCCACTGTCAGCAGTTTTTGCCGCCATTCTGGACGCACGTAAATCTCGTTAACGCTGTGTTCGCAGGTGACAGCATCGCATTTGCCTGCTATTACCAATTCGTCTGCCCAATTCTGCATTGCTTGGGAGTAGCTTGAGAGTACGTTCGGAGGTGTGCCAGACTGCAAAAATCGACTGAATCTGTGGAATTTTCCTATTATTTTAGAGAACTCCCCCTCAGTTCCCCCCTTATTAAGGGGGGGAGGTAAAAATCCTTCCTCAGTCTCCTGGTGGAGTCTTAGCCCCCCCTTCGCAAGGGGGGGTTGGGGGGGTGTCTGCGGATGGGGAAAAACTGCCAATTCTGTGACTTGCTGGCGCAATGTGTCGATTTGTGCATCGGTGACATCGGGCGATCGTACAGTGCCGAGAATTACCTCATGCCGCTGGCTCAAGTATTGTAATAAATTAAACGTCCTTACCTGAGTTCCTCCGCGGCTTGGCGGATAGGGAAAAGTCGAGGAAAGCATCAAAATCTTCATGGGATGTGGAATAAATAAAGTTGCCGCTTGCGCGATAAAATTGATTGATAAAATCTTTTTAACAATCTTCGCACCTATGGACGAATTATCTGTTAAGGCGCTGCTCGAAGACTTGAAAAAGTCCGACGAAAGCGTGCGCGATCGAGCAACTACAGAACTCTGGCGCACTTGGTTTAACCAGAAGGGTGACTATGGGATGCAAATTCTCAGGCGATCGCAAGTTTCGCTGGATGCAGGCGATGTTCACCACGCTTTGGATTTGCTGACGAAACTGATTGCGGAAGCGCCGGATTTTGCTGAAGCTTGGAACCGACGCGCCGTACTTCACTATACCCAAGGAAATTATAAAAAGTCGATCGACGACTGCGAAATCGTCCTCAAACTGAACCCGGTGCATTTTGGGGCGTTGCACGGTCTGGGTTTGTGCTACGCTGCCTTGGGAGAATACATAAATGCTATTCAAGCTTTTCGTCGCGCTTTGGAAATTCAACCGTTTGCTTTGGTGAATCAAAAGTTAATTCTCGAATGTACGGCTCGTTTGAGTTAAAGTTAACTGTGGAGTGAAGGAAGAAGGAAGTTCGGCAACGAGCAATGTACGGGATGTAACTGATGTAACTGATGTCAGGGAGAAGGAAGAAGGAAGAAAATCAATGGTTTCAGAATTTTTTTGCAATCTTAAATCTCAAATCTAAAATTGTCTAAAGTACCCAAAATTAGCGTTTGCATTCCTACTTGCAATCGAGTGCATCTACTGGCTTGTTCGATCGCCAGCGTGCTAGATCAAACTTATACAGATTTTGAATTAATTATCTGTGATGACGGTTCTACTGACAGCACTCCTCTGTTGATGTCGGAATTTGTCGATCGCGGGATTCGCTACATTCGCCACCCGCAGAATATTGGCAAGAGTAATAATATGCGATCGGGCTTTGCGGCAGCAAGGGGTGAGTATTTTATTAAGTTTGACGATGACGATCGCCTGAGCGCGCAATTTCTAGAGCGGACATCTGCTATTTTAGATAAAGACCCCAGCATCGATTTTGTCAGTACAGATCACTGGGTGATTGACATTAACAATTATATTGACGAAAACCAGACGAAACTCAATTCGCAGCGGTGGGGCCGCACCGAGTTGTCGGCTGGAATTATTGAAGATTTGCTCTCCACAGTTTTTCTGAGACAGAGTTTGCAAATAGGGGCAACTTTGTTTCGGCGCCGCGCCCTGGAAGAAGTAGGATTTCTGCGACCGAATTTGCAAAATTGCGAAGATAACGATTTGTTTGTGAGACTTGCGATTGCTGGCAAAAAGTGCTATTACTTGCCGGAGCTGTTGATGGAGTATCGAGTTCATGCAGGACAGCAAGGAGTCGATCGGGCAATTCCGTATTTAAGCGATAAATTGTGCTATTTGATCGGCTACGAGTTTGAGTCGGAGAAGTTGGAAACAGTCAGGCTCAAAAGGATTGCCGAAACTCAATTAGCGCTAGGTTTGCGACTGATTGAGGTGGGTGAAACTGCAAAAGGGCGCCTGATGGTGCGGGCTGGAAAGTCAGTTTCTGAGGCGAAAATGTGGGCGGGTTTGGGATTGTCGTTGCTGCCCGTCGAGTTGCGTCCAAAAGCCTTTGAGTTTGTGCGAAAGTTGATGAAACGGGAGTTGTGAAGGCGGAGGATTTCTACAGAATACGTGGCGGTTGAAACCGCGTCTATACACACAAAACTCACAAGGCAAGGGTTGAAAAGTCGGGGATTAAAATCACGTTTATACAGACAAAACCCACCGAAACAGGTTTAAATTCTTGATTTTCTTGAGTCCCCCTCTGCTGGGACGAGAGGCAAGTGTAGATGAGGTTTTAACCGCCGAGTGTTCTGGCGTGTCGGTTTACAAGCAGAAATTATCCGATTGATATAGCGGGTAGCCACGGAATATCTGTAACGCCTGGGTCGTAGCCAAGTTGTTTCAGTAGTGTGGTAATTTGCCCTCTATGGTGAGTTTGATGATTGAACATATGTGTCACCAGAACCCAAGTCGGTAGCACGCGGCATTTACCATCTACATTGCTTGTGTACTCAAACGGTTGACTCAACCACTCAGAATTAAGGTGTCTAGACCATTCTATAATTTGCCGATCCGTTGTCTCCCGTTCTGCTCTCAAAACCTCAAAGTCAGCATAAAGTTCTTGACCGATAACGGTACCAGAAAATGGGTGAAGAGTGAAACGACCCATCCATGCTTTGTCCCCATACAGTAAGTGATTCAAAGTGCCATGAATCGACTTAAAAAAGGCACCCATATCCTGTTTGCGCTGTTCATCAGGAATTGCCGAGCAGACCGAATATAGATTTTGATTCATCCAGCAATTGTACTCAGCCATTAGCTGGTAGTAGCTACCGTCGTACATACTCAAAACACAATCACATAGTTTGAACAACTTACATTATACAAATAGGTCTTTCACAATACTCCTGACTCTAATGGGTCTAGATAAATAAACTCAGGAGCTTTAACTCCTGCTTCTTCTCTAATTTTAACCAGTCTAGGCGACTCAAAAAACGCCCTAGCATCTGCGATTGATGTCCACGCGGAGAAATGAACAATTTTGTTCGGATCGTTGTCATACTTCAAGAGCTGATAGGAGCGCTCGCCAGCTTCTTTTCGGATGCTTTCAGCACGATCGAATACCTGTTTCCAAGCTTCATAATTTTCTACTTCATGAATAATTAATACATATTGCATAGCAGTCAGATTCTCTGATAATTTCAAAACTTCAAGGGTTCGGTTTACTCCTCTTTTTCCTCAGCATTTTCCTCTTTAAATCTCAACCACAAGAGTATTACCTCTTCTACTTCGAGCATTTTCTCGGATGTCAGACTTCCCAATTTGCGTAGAAGCTTTGCATGAGGGATGGTAATCATATTTTGTACGTCAAATACTCCTTCTCGGAGGAACTTATTTTTGACTTTCACCTCAAATCTTGAGCCGCGTACACTTGTTGTATGTGGCACTAGAGTCGCTAATGCCCTGTCTTGATTTAGAGCAGGAATGCTCACGACCAAACATGGTCTGACTTTCGCAATATAACCTAGATCGACTAACCAGATATCACCACGATCGGGGCTATTCATATAGGGATTCTTCCTCATCTAACTCTAGAAAAAGTCCCTCAGCATTCAGAACTAAATCCTCATCAGAAAGGGGAGGAAAGTCTAAATAAACAGTCCGTTTCAAAATTTCCAATACCAAATCTAACCGCTCTGAGTCTGTTAATCGCTCAAAGGTATTCAAAAGTTCTTCTACTAAAATAGTCATAGCTTTTTCCCTAGACTTGCTTATAGCATAGCACAGGTTTTAAATAGACCCATCTAAAAAGACATAACACCCAGCTCCCCGCAGCACTTTAAGCCTGCGGGGTTATAACCTCGATCGCGCTTTACGTTTAAAGTAGTAAAGAGTGCCTGATGTTAATAAGTTTTTCCTAAATATCGTGTCTATATTTTCTGAAATTCCGACTGTGTGGTTGCAAATTTCCCTCGTGGGAGTCTGGTTGGGTTTGATTTTACTGGTAGCTGAGGGCTTAAATCGCTTTACTTCTGTCGATGCTGAGGTATCGCGGAAGGTGGTTCACATCGGTACTGGGAACGTGATTTTGCTGGCTTGGTGGCTGGAAATACCCGGTTGGGTGGGGATTTCGGCGGGGGTTTTAGCAGGCGCGATCGCCCTAATTTCTTACCAAGTTCCGATTTTGCCCAGTCTTAACAGTATCAACCGGAAGAGTTTGGGGACTTTTTTCTATGCTGTTAGTATCAGCGTTCTCGTAGCTTGGTTTTGGCCGCTACAGCATCAGGAGTACGCTGCTTTAGGCATTTTAGTCATGGCTTGGGGCGATGGATTGGCTGCTGTCATCGGCCAGAGATACGGCAAACATATTTATCGAGTTTGGGGAATCCAGAAGAGTTGGGAAGGTTCTGCAACTATGTATTTGGTGAGTTTTGCTGTTAGCAGTTTGATTTTGCTGGCGGTTCAAGGCAATATTTGGCAAACTTGGGCTGTGTCTGCTGTTGTAGCTTTGGCTGCTGCTACTTTGGAGTCGGTTTCCAAGCTGGGAATTGACAATCTGACCGTGCCCATCGGCAGTGGGGCGATCGCCTTTTTCCTAAATCAATTTTTGATAATTGGTAATGTGTAATCTGAACTTACCCCCACGGGGACGTTGCTGGATACAGGTATGAATTCAATATTTCGCAATTGCTATAAACGAAATCGGGTGAGTTTTGTAACTTCCGATCACAGGTGAGTCATCCCGTGAATCAGCAACGCCAATTATCAATGGTCTAAGTCTCGTTAAAGCAGCCGACGTGCTTGTAAAATTTGTTGTTGCCATTGCTCGAAAGCAGGGATTTTTGAGCGATCTTCTGTTGGAAAAATCGCCCTGATTTGCTCCATAAGCTCGATCGCCAGCGGTACGCCAAGCTGCAATTGTTCCAAGACATCCCGCTGAGCAAAAACGGTTTCCGGTGTTCCTTCTAAAATCAATTTTCCCCGATCCATTACAAAAACCCAATCAGCCCAGCGGTAGATGAAATCGAGGTCGTGACTTGCTAAAAGGATAGTGGTTCCGGCGCTGTGAATTTGTTGAAGTAAACCGATCAGTTGTCGGGTGTGACGCGGGTCGAGATAAGCGGTAGGTTCATCTAGCAGGAGTAGTTTGGGCTTGAGAACCATGATATCGGCGATGGAAACCCGCTTTTTCTGGCCCAAACTGAGATTGTGAATTGGTTCGCGGGCGAGTTCGCTTAGATCGAATTGCTCGATCGCTTGCTGCACCTGTTGAGCAATTTCGGATTCTCTTAAGCCTAAATTGTACAATCCATAGGAAATATCTTCTTCTACCGTCGAAGCTACTAATTGATGTTCGGGATTTTGAAAGACGAGTCCGATTTGTTGGCGCAGTTGCATCAAAGATTTGCGATCGTAGCGAAAGGGTTCACCTTGCCAGCTAATAATTCCCTGTTGCGGTTGATATAAGCCATTTGCTAACAAAAAAAAGGTAGTTTTGCCACATCCATTTTGACCGATTAGCCCGCACCGTTTCCCAGCGGGGACTTTTAGATTTAAACCCTGAATTGCCACTCGCGAACCGCAGGGATAGGAGTAGGAAGTGCCAGCGAATTCGAGAATCCATTCAGACATATTCGTTATTTTTTATTTTTTATAGCCTTGTTCCCAGGCTCTGCCTGGGAATAAATACCCGGAGGCTATGCCTCCAATTACCGATTACCGATGAATGATTACCAATTACCGATTACCGATTTCCATTGTATAGCAATCCTTGCAGCAGTCGTCAACTTTTTACCCCACCCCAACCCTCCCCTTGATAAGGAGGGAGTAAGAAATTCACAAATGATTTAGGATTGCTATATTTGTGTCAGCCTCGATCTGATTTTGACAACTGCCAAAGTTGCATTTCATAACAGAGATGTTGCTCAAAAAGTTTGCCCGCTTCCAATCCTTCAACCACCAGCTTCTTGAACCAGCGGCGAAATATCCAGCGCAGGAATTTGTGGACGGGCGGAACTGTTATCGCAATTAAATCTGCAACATAAATCATCGTATTCAGTCCATACCTGCGAAAAGTATCGACATATAAATCGATAGTCGGCAAAATATGAGCGGAAATATCCTCACTTTTTACTAAAGTGAATCCAGCCTGCTTTAATGCTGCATGAAGTTCCGTAACAACATGACAATTAGAGAACATTCCCTCTTTATAATTAGCATCAGATCGCAGCATATCAGCCAGCAAAACGTAACCGCCCTGATTGAGGATTTTGGCGGCACCGTTAGCAATATCAACAGCCGACATATACTGGCTACTTTCGCTAAAGAGAATAAGATCGTAGAAATGGGTTGCTTTGAAGTCTTCAAACCTCGTGAGGTGAAAGATTGCCCGATCGCCCGTACACTTAAGAAAGCGCTGCTGTTGAAACGGATCGGGTGCGAGCCCTTCCACTGCAAAACCTCGATCGAGCAAATAAGCCGCATTTCCGCCAATTCCGCAGCCCACATCCAGTATCGTATGAGTGCCTTTGGGGATCGCATCCAACAGTTTTACAGTATAAGCTTGCTGAGCCAGGCGCAATCGTGCGATCGTTAGTTCGTCAGCGGGCACAGGTAGGGTTTCCCAATAGCCGTAGTGAAGGTAGGGCGAATCTGTCAGGCCCAAATAGTAATTAAGCGCTGCATTTTGGTAGCGAGTTACCTTGGAAATTTCGATGGATTTTGGCTGCGACATTCGGAAAATTTAGTAAGTTTTAGGATTTAGGGGAGAGTTGAAATTCTTCCCAGCGCTTGCATACTTGTTCATAGCACTCAACAGGAGAAATTGCCAAGTTTTGCAACAAATTTATATCAATCTGACCGTTGGCGCTCGACAAAAATATAATTGCTGCCTTGGGTTCGTAGCTATCAATGATTTGGAGCAAATTTGAAACAGTGTTCTCCTCTATTTCTAGTTGCTGCAAATAAACGGTTGCCTCCAAGTCGGAAATAAATTGCAGATCGTACTTGATAGTATCTACGCTCCAATTCACCGAGCCGTTAATGGGAGTATTGATTTTGCAAGCAACCAAGCCTCGTCCTCGATGCAAAAAGCCATTCCAAGCAGTATGTCCGATCGACAAAATATTCTGATGAATAAACAAGTTTTGCCAGTAGCCAAAACTACCCTGCCAAACACTATCTTCGATTCGCATTTGTTTTCATTTCCATTAAAATAAAATACGCTTCAGAACCCAGATCAAATTACATCAGCGTTCATCTGTGTTTATCTGCTGATATCTGCGGTTAAAAAAACCCAATCCAATAATAAAAAAAATAATAAACTCACCATCATCCATACCTCGCAGATGAAAAACAACAGGTAAACAAATCGGCGGGCATCCTGACTCAGAGCTCCAACGATCTCATTACAGTTGCGGGACAGCGCCGGATTCGCACCGAACTTTCCCCCTTGCGTCTGATGGCTGTTCTCCATCAGAGCCGATCAATATACGGGGATATTACCACTATTTGCGATATTTGACAAAAAAGCGTCCGCCTATTCACCAAACTCAATATTTTCATACAAATCGGCCAGCAAAATTTCCACAGCAACAGATGTTAAACTCAGCCGATCGCCCATACAGCTATATTCCGAAAAAATCCACTTATTCGCATCTGTTTTAGAATATTGCTCCACCCGTAGTCGATATTGGTCGATTAATAAATATTCCTGAAAGCTAGGAATACTCCGATAGGCAGCAAACTTTTCATCGCGGTCATAAGCTTTAGTACCTTTAGATAGCACCTCAGCAATGAACACAGGATTAGTAATTGTATCCGTCCGTCCAGATTGCAGCTCGATCGGTTTCGCAACCACCATCACATCCGGGTAAGTATAATTATTAAGCTGGGGAATCCACAGCCGCTGATCCGAACTGAAAGTCCGATATGGTTTCCCTTTTAACGCCAGTTTCAGCGCAACAACTAAATTAGTGGTAATTTCATTGTGATCCGGTGTGCCGCCAGCCATCAGAACAATCTCCCCATTGATAAATTCATGCCGATCCTGAGAATTGATTTCTAATTCTAGATATTCCTCAGCGGTGTAGGTTTTGGTTTCAACGGGCGCGATCATACACAACGCTCTCCTTTAATCTACTCATTTCATTTTATCTTAAAAATTTGGCTAATTCAACAGAAAAATAGATTTTAATCATGCTAAGAAACAGGCAAGACGCCTGTTCCACAAAGAGGGAATTTTATTGTGGGGTGGGCATTCTGCCCGCCCCTGAAAGGCTGATTGAGAATGTGCAAGATGTGAGCCCGATCGCACTTAACAAACTTACCGCAGCGGCACAAAGTTATAGCCAGTGCTTCCTCCTTGTTTAACTTGCACTAAAATCGGCTTACCAGCCCGATCGCCCGTCGGCAAAAACTTCACATCCTCGCTCGATCCTGCTGTCGAAAAATTCGCATTTCTGAGTGCTTGTTGCAATCCTTCCCGCGTATTGCTTTGCCGCAAGCCAGCGATCACAGCTTGAGTCGCGTCAAAACTCGTTGCTGTTCGCCAATTCACAATGCCTCCCCAACGCTGGCGGGCATTTTCTGGGAAACGGCTACCGGGATTAGTGTCAGGATGCCAGGGAACGGGCAAAACAAGCCCGTCAACGTCTTTTTGTCCGTCTTTTAAAGTTTGAAAGGTGTAGAGCGTAGTGCTGCCGTAGAGTGGCAATTTGCCTCGATTGATGCGAGCCAGAGAAATCGCACGGTCAATGCGATCGACGTGGGGTGCTAAGCTGATACGCAGCTAGATTGTATAATATAAATATAAAATAAGCGCTCATTAGTTAGAATGTATGCCAGCCAAA